>JBFYXI010000271.1:0-3710 GCA_041310635.1 Desulfuromonadaceae bacterium
GGCGTGCTGCTGGTGCGCAGCGCGAAGATGGGCCGTTTCCTCAACGCCAACATCCCCGGGATGCGGGTCCCCGAGGACGTCGTGGCCCGCCTGGACGGCGCCGCGGATCCGCTGGCGGAAGGGGTGGCCATTGCCCGCGAAACCGTGGGCTGGGCGCGCCAATTCTGCCAGGGAGTGCACCTGATGACCCTGGGACACGAGGAGTTGATCCCGGAGATTTTGGCTGACGCCTGAAATTCAACGCGGCGCGGAGACCCTGAAAATCCGCGAAAATTTCAGTTTCTAGACGACTAAAGTCCCTGGATTGCTCTTGCTCAAATATAGGGTTGACTGACAAAAGAAAGTTGCTTTTCTCTGTGACTCCGCCTCTCGAGAGAGCTCAACGAGCGGGCGTTGCATAATCGGCTGAGGTGACCAACCATGAAAGCGACTCCTCTCAATGCGGTGCACAAGGCCCTCGGCGCGCGGATGGTCCCCTTCGGCGGCTGGGAGATGCCGGTGCAGTACGCCGGGGTCATCGAGGAGCACCTGGCGGTACGCCAGCAGGCCGGGCTATTCGATGTTTCCCACATGGGGGAGATCGAGGTCCGCGGGCCCGAGGCCCTGGCGCTGGTGCAGCGACTGACCACCAACGACGCCGCCAGGCTGACCGACGGCCAGATCCAGTACAGCGCCCTGTGCTACCCCGACGGCGGCGTGGTCGATGACGTCACTCTCTACCGCAGCGGTGCCAACCACTTCCTGTTCTGCGTCAACGCCGCCAACACCGACAAGGATTTCGCCTGGATGCAGCAGGTGCATGCGGAGAGCGGCCTCGTCGGGGCGACCCTGCGCAATCGCAGTGCCGAGTTCGCCCAACTGGCCCTGCAGGGGCCGAAGGCCGCGGCGATACTGGCTCGTCTGACCACTGTGCGGCTGGCCGATATTGCCTACTATCACTTCGGCGAGGGGGAGGTGGCCGGCGTGCCGGTGCTGATCTCGCGCACCGGCTACACCGGCGAGGACGGTTTCGAACTCTATCTTCCCGCGGCAACTGCCGTGGCGGTGTGGACCCGCCTGCTGGAAGTCGGGGAGGCCGACGGACTGGTGCCGATCGGCCTCGGTGCCCGTGACACCCTGCGCCTGGAGAAGGGGTACGCGCTCTACGGCCACGAACTGTCGCCGCGGATCTCGCCGCTGGAGGCCGGCCTCGGCTGGATCGTCAAGCTGGAGAAGGGCGACTTCGTCGGCCGCAACGCCCTGGTGCAGCAGAAGGCTGCCGGCATCCCGCGCCGACTGGTCGGCTTGGTCATGGAAGAACGCGGCATCCCACGCGAGGGTTATCCGGTCTTCGCCGGCGAGGTGCAGGTCGGCAGCGTCACCAGCGGCACCATGTCGCCATCGCTGAAGGTCGGCATCGCCCTGGCCTTGGTCGAGAGCGCTCACGCCGGGGTCGGTGGCGAACTGCGGGTCGGTATCCGCGACCGCCAGCTACGGGCGAAGATCGTCAAGCCGCCGTTCGTGAAAAAGACTCTTTGACGCGAAGAACGGCGAAAAGCACAATGCATTGGCTGCTGATCAAGGCGGAGCAAACCGGATCAGGTAGGATTACACAGGCAAAATTACGAATAATCCGCCGTTGGCTGTTTTTATCTATGGACGAGGTTTGAACTTTCTCTGCGCCTCCGCGCCTCTGCGTCAAAAGGTTTTTTCATCATCATCCCGCAAGGAGGATTGATCATGGAGTTCCCGGAAGAGTTGAAGTACACCGAAGAACATGAGTGGGTGATGGTCGAGGGCGACCTGGTCGTGGTCGGTATCACCGATTTCGCCCAGGATGCCCTGGGGGACGTGGTATTCGTCGAACTGCCCGAAGTCGGTGCCGAAGTAACCACCGGCAAAGCCTTCGGCGTGGTCGAGTCGGTGAAGGCCGTCTCCGACATCTATGCGCCGGTCTCCGGCACCGTCGAGGAAATCAACGAAGAACTCCCGGAGGCTCCGGAGATCATCAATACCTCCCCTTACGGCGACGGCTGGATGATCAAGATACGCCTCTCCGATCCGGGCGAACTCGACGGTCTGATGGATGCCGCCGCCTACCAGATCCACATTGCCGAGGAGCATTGAGTTTATGCGCTACATCCCCCATACGCCGGGCGACGTGGCGCAGATGCTGGAGCGGATCGGCGTCGGCTCCCTGGCGGCGCTGTTCGTCGAGGTGCCGGCATCGGTGCGCCTCGCGCGCCCTCTCGATCTGCCGCCGGCCCTTGCCGAAGGGGAACTGCTCCGCGCGCTGAAAGCCCTGGCCGCCCGCAATGCCACGCCGGAGAGCCACATCAGCTTTCTGGGCGGCGGCGCCTACCAGCATTTCATCCCCGCCGCCGTCGATCAACTGATTTCACGCAGCGAGTTCTACACCGCCTACACCCCATATCAGCCGGAGATCAGCCAGGGGACGCTGCAGGCGATCTTCGAGTTCCAGACGCTGGTCTGCCAGCTGACCGGGATGGAGGTGGCCAACGCCTCGATGTACGACGGCGCCTCCGCCTGTGCCGAGGCGGCACTGATGGCGGTGCGCCTGACCCGGCGCCGGCGGGTGCTGGTGGCGCGTGCCTTGAACCCGCGTTGGCGGGCGGTCATCACCAGCTACTGTCGCTATCTCGATCTCGACGTGATTGAGATCGGCTATGCTGCGGACGGCCGTACCGATCTCGACGACCTCGCCAGTAAAGTCGATGCACAGACCGCCGCGATCATCGCTGGATACCCCAACTACTTCGGCGTGATCGAGGATCTGGCTGCCCTGGGCGCCCTGGCCCGGGGGGCCGGTGCCAAACTGATCGCCGGGATCAGCGAGGGGATCGCCCTCGGCCTGCTCAAGCCGCCGGGAGAGCTTGGCGCCGACATCGTCGCCGGCGAGGGGCAGAGTTTCGGCATCCCGACCTCCTTCGGCGGCCCTTATGTGGGCTTTTTCGCCGCGCGGATGCGGGACGTGCGCGCCCTGCCCGGCCGGCTGGTGGGGGAAACCCTCGACCGCAATGGCCAACGCGGCTTCGTGCTGACCCTGGCGACCCGCGAGCAGCATATCCGCCGCGAAAAAGCCACATCCAACATCTGCTCCAACCAGGGGTTGTGCGCTCTGACCGCCACGATCTTTCTCAGCCTGCTCGGCAAGCAGGGGCTGCGTGAGATGGCCGGGCAGAACCTGGCCAAGGCCGCCTATGCCCGTGCGCGGCTCGCAGCCATTGACGGGCTGAGCCAGCCCTTCGGCGCGCCGGTGTTCAATGAATTCGTGGTGCGCAGCCGGCGCCCGGTCGGGGACGTGCTGGCCGTTCTCGAAGGGCAGGGGATCCTCGGCGGCATCCCCCTCGGCCCCGACTATCCGGAGCTGGCCGACGCCATCCTGGTGTGTGTCACCGAACAGCACCGCCGCCAGGACATCGACGCGCTGGCGGCTGCCTTGACGGGAGGTGCTGCATGATCGTCGGAACCTCGGGCCTGGTACTCAACGAGAAACTGCTCTTCGAGCACTCCGATGCCGGGCGCAAAGGGTACAGCCTCCCTGCCCTCGACGTGCCGGCGGCCGCCCTGCCGGCCGCGCTGTGCCGTGAGGAGATCGCCGGCTTCCCGGAACTCTCCGAAGTCGAGGGCAGGGAGGCTATACCCTTTGCGCCCGGCATCGGAGTGCTCGAAGAGCAGTTTCTCGTTGAGTACCAGGCCCGAGGTTCCGA
>JBFYXI010000272.1:0-6060 GCA_041310635.1 Desulfuromonadaceae bacterium
AGGCCAGGGGTCCGAGGCGGTCGCTCATCCCCCACTCGCAGACCATCTTGCGAGCGATCATGGTGGCCCGCTCCAGATCGTTGGAAGCACCGGTGGTGACGCTGGCAAACACCAGTTCCTCGGCAACCCGGCCGCCAAGCAGGGTACAGATGCGGGTGTGCAGGCCATCCTTGGTCTCGTTGTACTTCTCCTCGGTGGGCAGGTACATGGTCACGCCCATGGCCCGGCCGCGCGGAATGATCGAGACCTTGTGCACCGGATCGGCACCGGGGATGAACATGGCCACCAGGGCGTGGCCGGCCTCGTGGTAGGCGGTGACCTTCTTCTCCTCTTCGGTGATCACCATGGAGCGCCGCTCGGTGCCCATCATGACCTTGTCCTTGGCCGACTCGAGGTCGTGTTCGTTGACCTCGTTCTTGTTGGCGCGGGCGGCGAGCAGCGCCGCCTCGTTGACCAGGTTCTCCAGATCGGCCCCGGAGAAACCGGGGGTGCCTTTGGCCAACACCTCCAGATCGACATCCTTGCCGAGTGGCACCTTGCGGGCATGCACCTGGAGGATCTTCAGGCGACCGCGCACATCGGGACGCGGCACCACCACCTGGCGGTCGAAGCGGCCGGGGCGGAGCAGGGCCGGGTCGAGCACGTCGGGGCGGTTGGTGGCGGCGATCAGGATCACCCCCTCGTTCGACTCGAAGCCGTCCATCTCCACCAGCAGTTGGTTCAGCGTCTGCTCGCGCTCGTCGTGACCGCCGCCCATGCCGGCGCCGCGGTGGCGACCGACGGCGTCGATCTCGTCGATGAAGATGATGCACGGCGCGTTCTTCTTCCCCTGGACGAAGAGGTCGCGCACCCGGCTGGCGCCGACGCCGACGAACATTTCGACAAAGTCGGAGCCGGAGATCGAGAAGAACGGCACCCCGGCCTCGCCGGCGATGGCCCGGGCCAGCAAGGTCTTGCCGGTGCCGGGAGAACCGACCAGCAGCACCCCCTTCGGGATACGGCCGCCGAGCCGCGAGAACTTCTTCGGATCCTTGAGGAAGGAGACGATCTCCTCGAGCTCGTCCTTGGCCTCGTCAATCCCGGCCACGTCGTTGAAAGTCACCTTGGCCGACGATTCGTTGAGCAGCTTGGCGCGGCTCTTGCCGAAACTCATGGCCTTGCCGCCGCCGGACTGCATCTGGCGCATGAAGAAGATCCACACCGCGATCAGCAGCAGGATCGGCCCCCAGGAGACGAACATGGTCACCCAGAAGCTGCGGTCCTCATCGGGACGGGCTTCGATGGAAATCCCCTTGCTGGTCAGGCGGCTGATCAGTTCCGGATCGTCGGGCGCGAAGGTCTTGAAGTCAGTCTTGTCGGTGTATCGCCCTTCGATGTTCGAGCCCTGGATGACGACCTCGGCGACCCGTCCTTCTTCGACCGCGGTCAGGAAGACGGTATAGGGCACCGGCTCCAGTTCGCGGTCCTTCTGGGTCATCATGTTGAAGAGCATGATCATCACCAGCGAGATGACCAGCCAGAGTGCAAGATTCTTGTAAAACTGGTTCACGGAGCCCCCTGCGGCAGCAGTTTGTCGATAGAGTAAGAAAACGCGCGTGAAATGCGGGACTTGCCAAAGTTAAATTTATCTTCACCCTATACCACAAAGCGCCCTCCCTCTCAAGGGCTTTGTGGGAGTGGCCCAGCCATTCCCGCCAGTTCCAGCCGCAGTACCGGCCCTGCCCCTGGCGCCGGTTCCAGGCCGGCACCGCGGCACACGCCGGCGACCCACAGCAGCCGTCCCGCGCCGAACACCAGCGCCGCCTCGGCCCGGGCCTCGGCAGGGAGCCTGCCATCGACGAACAGATCCTGCAGCTTCCTGGTACCCGCCCCCCCGGCGGGCTGCAGCCGGTCGCCCGGGCGGGGGGCGCGGACCAGCAGCGGGAACGGCACGCCGGCGGCGCAGAACTCGACGGCGGCCGCACCGGCGGGCGCGGCCGCGGCGGCGGCGAGGGTGACGACCAGGGCCCGCCCATCCGGGAGGGGATAGCATCCGGGGGCGGCGATCTCGAAGGCGACGACCGGCTTGACCCGTGGCGGCTGGCGACGGACGAGCAGCAGCGCATAGCGGCGTCCGACCCAGGCGCCGGGCAGGTGCAGCTCCCCCTGGGGCCGCCCCCCCCCGGCCAGGGCGAGAACGGCCTTGATGTGGCCGGCGTCGATGCGCCGCAGGTCGCCGCGTACGGTCTTGAGCGCGGCCCGTACCAGCCGGCCGACGAGGGCCGGGGATCCCTCAGTCAGTGCCGCGCAGGGGAACTGCACTCCTTCCGCCGTCGTCCTGACCGTCCGCGCCAGCTCGGCGGCCACCCGCCCCTCCCAGTCCGCTTCGTCGTCGGCGAGCTGGCGGCAAAGCTCGGCTAGGCGGGCGACGATGGCGGGATTGTAGGTCGCCAGCAGCGGCAGCAGTTCATGCCGCACCCGGTTGCGGGCAAAGGCCGGGTCGAGGTTGCTGGCATCCTCCCGCCAGGGGATCCCCTCTGCCAGCAGCCATTCGACCAGTTCGTCGCGGGAGAAGGTCAGCAGGGGGCGGACATAGGGCGGATCGAGGGGCCGCATGCCGGCCAGGCCGGCGGTCCCCGCCCCGCGCAGCAGGCGCAGCAGGAAGGTCTCGGCCTGGTCGTCGCGCTGGTGACCGAGGGCAATCCAGGAGCACCCCCCGGCCAGCGCAGTCTCGCGCAGAAAGGCCCGCCGCGCCTCGCGGGCGGCCTCCTCCACGCCGCCCCGGCCGGCCCGCGCCAGTGCGGTGACATCGATGCGCTGGACGGCCAGCGGGAGCTCCAGGGCGGCACACAGGTCGCGGACATGGGCGGCGTCGGCCGGGCTGTCGGGGCGCAGGGCATGATCGAGGTGGGCTGCCCGCAGCTCCACCCGGCGGGACGCGGCGGCGCGGTGCAGCAGATGCAGGAGGGCTACGGAATCGGCACCGCCGGAGACGGCCACCAGGCCGCGGCTCCCCTGCGGGATGATGCCGGTGGCATCGAGATGGCGTTGGAATCGCGGCAACAGCAAGGTCATGGTGCCCGCAAACGCGGAACCCCCTTCCGCAGCCGAAAGGGGGTTCCGTCAGGTTGGTGGCGGTGCAGAGATTTGAACTCCGGACACTGCGGATATGAGCCGCATGCTCTAACCAACTGAGCTACACCGCCGGTATACTTCTGATCGGGCCCTTCAGCCCGAGGCCGAAGGGATTTGTTATTTATCCCATCACGCGCCCCCTGTCAAGGGGGAAGCTGGGCGGATTTTCACGCCGCCATCTTCATTGCGGCGAGGGCCAGGAGCAGCCAGCCGGCGAGGAAAGCCACCCCCCCCAACGGCGTGATCATCCCCAGGGGGCGCACGCCGGTCAGCACCATCAGGTAGAGACTCCCCGAGAAGAGCGCGATCCCGGCCAGCAGCGTCCAGCCGGCCGCCTTCACCGGCAGGTGCATGGCCAGCAGGCCGACCAGGAGCAGGCCGAGGGCATGGACCAGGTGATAGAGCACCGCCGTCTGCCAGACGGTCAGCATCTCGGCGCTGACCCGGCTCTTCAGGCCATGGGCGCCGAAGGCTCCCAGGGCCACGGCTAGCAGCATGTTGACACTCCCCAGCATCACGAAAATCCGCATAAATGTTTGCTCCTTTGTTCACGGCCGCGCGCCGCGCGTTTCCAGGAGTCTAGCCGCTGGCCGGCACCAGCGCAAGCGGCGGCGGCAAAACTTCGGCAAGCACCCCGCCGGGGAATTCGCGGCGCGGCCTTACATTCGGCATTTACAGAAACGGCTTGTTTTGTTTTAATGACGCGATCGGACATGCCCATGAGCACGACCGGGCCAGGCTTGGCGCCTGCCGGCAACGCTTATTCATCATGCTGGCGAACCGTGCCGTTCGCCCCCACGGGAGGAAAAGATGAGCAAAGCAAACGGGTTTCTGAAGTCTGCCGCACTCCACCTGCTGATTTGCGCAACGGTCTGCCTGCTGGCAGGCGCGGCGCCGGCCTATGCCCAGAGTGCCGCCAAGGCCGAGCTGAGCCCCGCCGACTGCAGCAAATGCCATCAGAAGGAACCGCAGGAGATCGCCGCCAAGGGCGCGGCCCACCAGTCCAAGATCAACTGCCGCGACTGCCATGCCGGTCATCGCCCGATGGTCGCCAACAACATTCCCGAATGCAGCGTCTGCCACTCCGGCACGGCCCACTACCAGGTGAAGGACTGCAAGTCCTGCCACAACCCCCATGCCCCCCTGGATATCAGCCTCAAGGGCGAGCACAAGGAAGTCTGCCTGAGCTGCCACGCCGACCAGGGGAAGGAGTTGGTGGCCAGCCCCAGCAAGCACGCCCAGGTCTCCTGCAACTTCTGTCATGCCGACAAGCACGGCGCCATCCCGGCATGCACCGAATGCCACCAGCCGCACTCCGACAAGATGACCCAGGCCGACTGCAAGAGCTGTCATCAGGCCCACATGCCGCTGCTGTTGACTTACAACGACAAGGTGCCGTCGCTGCAGTGCGCCGCCTGCCACAACCAGGCCTTCACCCTGCTGCAGGCGAGTACCACCAAGCATCGTGACCTGGCCTGCGTCACCTGCCATGCCAGCAAGCACAAGACCGTGCCGCAGTGCAACGACTGCCACGGCTTCCCGCATGCCGATGGGATGCACAAGCGCTTCCCGAAATGTGCCGAATGCCACAACATCGCCCATGACTTGAACAACTTCCCCGCCAAGCAGGAAGTCAAGGGGGCCAAGCCGGCTCCGGCCAAGGCTCCGGGGACCAAGAAATGAGAGCGCGCGGCGACGCGTACCGTAACCGGGCGGCCGGCCTGCCGGCCGCCCTGCTCGCCGGGCTGCTGCTGTTCGGCGCGGTTACGGCCTGGGCGGCCGGGGAGGAGCTCTATGCGGTCGATCCGGCGCCGATGACCGTGGCCGAATGCGGCCGCTGCCATGTTGTCCACTTTCAGGCTCTCAAGGCCAGCGGCGGCAAGCACCGCTTTGACTGCCGGGAATGTCATCAGGTGTTCCATGCCTACAATCCGCGCCGCGACAACTACGCCGCGATCATGCCGCAGTGCGGCACCTGCCACGACTTGCCGCACGGCAACAAGCTTGTCGAGTGTCTGAGTTGCCACGACAACCCCCACTCACCGCTGCTGCTGCAGGAATTCAAGCTCCTGACCAACTACTGCGGCGAATGCCATCGCGGCCCGGCGGAAGAACTGGCCAAGTTCCCCAGCGCCCATACCAAGCAACCCTGCGCGGCGTGCCACAGCCAGCAGCACGGGCGCATCCCGTCCTGCGCCGAGTGCCATCAGCCCCACTACACCGGGCAGGCGGCCGATACCTGCCAGGCCTGTCACCCGGTGCACAAGCCGCTGCAGATCGACTTTACCGCCACCACCGAGTCGAAGAACTGCTCGACCTGCCATGCCGAGGCCTTCGGCCACTGGACGGCCACCAAGAGCAAGCACGGCAAGGTCAACTGCACCGTCTGCCACACTCGGCACGCCATGATCCCGAAGTGCACCGACTGCCACCAGGCCCCGCACAATCCGAATATGCTGGCCCGGTTCAAGAGTTGCCTCGACTGCCACTTCGACCCGCACAATCCGCCCGTCAAGTGACGGTCGGCAACATCCCGCAACACCCGAGGGGCCTGCCATCCGGCAGGCCCCTTTACCTTGCCGAGCGCCGGCGCCTGCCCCCCTGCCGTAGTCTTTTCCCTTGACAGAACCGACCGCGTCCCCTACAAAGTGACATTCAATAACATTTTTAAAATGTTACAAGGACATTTATGGAACCGCGCGACCTGGTGAAGGTCTGGGCTGCCCCGGACCACTCCAAGCTGACTCCGAAGCAGTGGTCGATCCGTCTGCCGATCCAGGTGGCGGCCAGGATCAGCGCCCTGTGCGATCTCTACCCGCGCAAGACCAAAACCGAGATCATCGCCGACCTTCTCGCCACCGCCGTCGAGCAGCTGGCCGCGGCGCTCCCCGGCGAACCCCACAGCCCGGCAACGCCCCCCGCGCAGGTCGCCGAAGGGAACCTGCG
>JBFYXI010000094.1:0-3281 GCA_041310635.1 Desulfuromonadaceae bacterium
TGATACGGCGGGGATTGACCGAAGCAAGGGCATGGAAGAGCGCCTACAATGGCCGAGGCCCCTGGCGGAACGCCGGAGCCTCGCACATGCATGACGCTTTTGGGACATCCGACTTCGCGAAACTGGGGCTGTTCTCGTTACAGCAACAGTTTCACCGCTTTCAGCATTCCACGTGAACCGCCGTATACGGAACCGTACGTACGGTGGTGTGGGAGAACGGCGGGAGTGATCCCGCCTCCTACACGATACCCCCACGAAAAGGCTTTTGCCATGAACCCCATGACTTTCTTCCTGCTGCTGATCGGCCTGGTCATTCTGGTCTTTGGCGCTGAGCTGCTGGTGCGCGGGGCCTCGGCCCTGGCCGCCAGCTTCGGCATCTCACCTCTGGTGGTTGGCCTGACCGTGGTAGCCTTCGGTACCAGCTCGCCGGAACTTTCGGTAAGCGTGCTGTCGGCATGGAAAGGGCAGGCCGGGATCGCCCTCGGCAATGTGGTAGGGAGCAACATCTGCAATGTTCTGCTGATTCTCGGCCTGTCTGCCGTGGTGGCGCCGCTGGTGGTGGCGCGCCAGGTGGTCCGGCTGGAGGTGCCGATCATGATCGGCACCTCGCTGCTGCTGCTGCTCTTCGCGCTCGACGGCGAACTCGTTCGCTGGGAAGGGGTGCTGCTCTTTGCCGGGGTGATCAGTTACACGGTCTGGACCGTGCTCCGCAGCCGCCGGGAGCTCCGCGAACAGGCCGATCCGGTCGCCAGCGTGCCGCCGTCCACCAGCCGTGCCCGCCAGTTCTCGGAAATTCTCGGCGGTCTGGTTCTGCTCGGCTTCGGCTCCAAGCTGCTGGTCGATGGCGCAGTGACCATCGCCCGTGTCCTTGGCGTCAGTGACCTGGTCATCGGCCTGACCATCATCGCCGTCGGCACCTCGCTGCCGGAGCTGGCGACCTCGGTGCTCGCCAGCCTGCGCGGCCAACGCGACATCGCCGTCGGCAACGTGGTCGGCAGCAATATCTTCAACATCCTGGCCGTCCTCGGCCTGACCACGCTGGTGGCACCCTCCGGGCTGCCGGTGCCGCCGGCGGCACTGACCTTCGACCTGCCGGTGATGCTCGCGGTGGCGGTCGCCTGCCTGCCGATCTTTGTGACCGGGCATCGCATCGATCGCTGGGAAGGGCTGTTGTTCCTCGCCTACTACGGGGTCTATGTGCTCTTTCTGGTACTGGCCGCCGTTGACTATAGCGGCCGCATGCTGCTCACCCAGTCGGTTCTGTGGTTTGCCCTCCCCCTGACCGTCTTGACCCTCGGTATCTCCCTGTGGCGGCATCGAACGGCCGTGCCACGCTGAAGGGTGCTGTCCGCCGATGGCTGGAGGATGATCATGGCTACCCCCCTGGCCATCCGAAGGATGGCGTTTCCCTGCCCAGGGGCCGGACTGTCCGGGGCGTTGCGCAAGACGGTCGGTTGCCGGTTGGCGAAAACAATTGCAAGCTGGAGGTGGCGATGCTGGATAACGAAGGGAAAAAGCTATCTCTGGTGCTCGGCAGCGGCGGGGCCAGGGGCTTGGCGCATATCGGGGCGATCAGGTGGCTCGACGAGCACGGCTACCGCATTGCCTCGATCTCGGGCTGTTCGATGGGGGCTCTGGTCGGCGGCATTTACGCTGCCGGCAAGTTGACCGAATACGAACAATGGGTCCGGCAAATCGATAGACGGGGGATCTTTTCGATCCTGGACTTTTCCTTCGGCCGTGGCGGTCTGGTCAAGGGAGAGAGGTTGATTGCCACCTTGCGCGAACTGGTCGGCGAAACCTTGATCGAAGAGCTGCCGATCAAATTTACCGCGGTGGCCGCAGACATCGTCCGCGAACGCGAGGTGTGGATCAACGCGGGCCCATTGTTCGACGCCATCCGCGCTTCGATCTCCATGCCCCTGTTCTTCACCCCGTACAGCTACAACGGCGTGATGCTGGTTGACGGGAGTATCTTCGATCCGCTGCCGATTGCCCCGACCTTTCACGATCTGACCGATCTGACCGTTGCCGTCAACCTCAATGGCCCCTTCGATCCGCTCGCAGAAGAACCTGCCGAAGTCGCCCCGGCGGTAACCGGGCTGGCGGCGTTTTCGGAGAGCATTCAGCAGTTTTTTAGCGGTTTTAAAGACGAAAAGCCGGAGAGCGCTGACCGGGACTGGGGCATGTTTTACGTCTTGAGCCAGTCTCTCGATGCCATGCACGGGGTCATCACCCGCCAGAAGCTGGCCGCACATCCGCCGGATCTGGTGATTACCATCCCGCGCAATGCCTGCGGTATGCTCGAATTCGACCGGGCCGACGAGATGATCGAGATTGGTTATGCCAAGGCCCGGCAGTGTCTGGGTGGCCGCCCGTAACCCGCGGGGTTCATTCGCTGACAGCAAAAGTGCCGCTGCGGGTGGCCATGTCGACCACCGGGAGTGGCGGCACCTTGGATAGTCCATAGATTTTCTTGAGGTTGATGTCCTTTGGCACTGCCGCGAGGAGCGCCTCGGCGACTTGCTGGTCGGCCTGGCGATAGCGCAATTTCACTTCAAAAGTCACTTCCTTAATATTTTCTGGCAGCGATACCCCGTAGTAGACCTCTTTGTAGCCCTTGGGCGGGATAGTGTCGTGGCGCGAGAACGCGGTCACGACCCAGGGGTCGATGGCAAAATGCATGTCGTCACCCATGCCGTCCGAGTTGAACAGCCGGGTATTGGCTGGCAGCGATCCGTTCCCTTGGACCGCGCCGCTGGTCATCAGTATCCGGCCGGTGGCATCCCTGGCAATGACCTCCAGCCACATCTGGCGTACGTTGGTCAGTGAGGTCGGCAGATTGTGCCCGGCACGCAGGTTGCTGACCCGGACCCGCAGCTCCCGCAGCTTGCCGTTTTCATAGACCGGGGCCAGCTCCAGACTTGCGGCCGACTGCAGGCGCTCCACCGCCATGGCGTACTGCTTCTGCAGGCTTTCCGCCAACTCCGGGTCACCAGCCTTGGTGGCTGCGCTCGCACCGAGGAAGGCGAGCAGGTAGTTGGCGCCGTTGAAGTAGTGGCGATAATCACCGCGCTCGGGTAGCAGATACTGGTCCGCGACACGCTTGAAGGTGTCGATGTCGACCATGTGGCAGTCCTGGCAGAGAATCGCGCGCTGGGCGTAGGGGCCGTGCTTCCATTCGAGATAGGTGGCCTCGAGGGGGAAATGGGCTTCATAGTGATAAACCTGGTGGCAGCCCGCGCAGAGCTCGGCTTGCAGGTGCAGCGGCGATTCTGCGC
>JBFYXI010000276.1:0-6103 GCA_041310635.1 Desulfuromonadaceae bacterium
ACGACATAGCCCTCCTGGCTGAGCAGCTTGCTCAAGCCCAGGCGGGTGTTTTCCTCGTCATCAACGACCAATATGTGTCTGGCCAGTTCACCCAAAATTGACTCCTGCCGTCGAGAAGACAGGCCAAGTCTAGCACGGGTCGACCGCCTGTCAAGCCGCGCCGGTCGGCGGCAGTATGGATATTTGTTCTTAATAATCGGGATATTAGCGAGAGGACCGGGTGAACGCCAGGAACCGAATCGCGGCAGCGTTGCTTATTGCCAGTGATTGATCAGTGTCGCCAGCAGTTCGCGGGTCACAGCAGCGGCACGGCCGCCGCATTCCAGAACTTCGGCATGGTCGATGGGGCCGGCGGCGCGGCCGGCGGCGGGATTGGCAATCAGGGCCAGGGCAACAACCTCCTGCCCCAGACGGCGGGCCATGATCGCTTCCGGAATGGTCGACATGGCCACGGCATCGGCGCCGAGACGCTCCAGCATGACAATTTCCGCCGGGGTTTCATAGCTGGGACCGGGCATGGCCGCCAGCACCCCGCGGTGGAGGCGGTTCCGCTGCGCCCTGGCGGTGGCGGCGAGCGGTTCGAAGCCACTGGTTTGGTAAAGGGTGGAGAGATCGACGAACGCAGCGTCAAGGCCTTGCAGGGGGTTCTCACCGAGCAGATTCAGGTGGTCGCTGACCAGCATGAACTCCCCCGGGGCAAATGCAGGGCTGATGCCGCCGGCCGCGCACGTGAGGACCACCCGGGGTGTCCCCAGCCTGGCGGCCAGTCGCACCGGCGCCGTCGTCGCATAGGCGCCGAGCCCCTGATAGCAGTGCCAGCGCCCCTGGAAAGCCAGGATCCGCCTGCCCTGCCAGGAGAGCACCTTGAGACGGCCGGCATGACCGGCGATCTGACCGGCGGGAAACCAGGACCAGTCCCGGTAGGCAAATTCGGCGAGGCAGCAGGTCTCGTCCACGGCATCGCCCCATCCCGACCCGAGGACGATGGCCAGATCGAAAGGCTCGCTCCCGGCAGCCTGGCGAATCGCCCTCAGCAGCAGGTCGGCGGCGGGGGATTCTTCAAAGGCCCAGGAGTTCGCGGACACGGTCTTGCAGTTCGCGGGGGGTAAACGATTTGCTGAGGAAGGCGTCGGCACCCAGCTGACGCACGTCGCGGGCGGCCTCTTCGCCGCGCTGCACGCCGCTCATGGCCAGAATGCGGATCATCCGGCAGGTCGGCTCCTGACGCACCGCGGCGATCAATTCCTGGCCGCTCATGCCGGGGATGTTGAGATCGAGCAGGAGCAGGGCGGGCTTTTGCGCCTGGATCTGCTGCCAGGCCGTCTGACCGTCGGCGGCGGTCTCCACGCGAATCGGCAGTCCGGCCAGCAGATCGCAGATCATCTCCCGGAAGAAGCGGGCATCATCGACCACCAGCACCAACGGCAGCGCCGGCTCCGGTGCCGGATCAGCAGCAGCCGCCGCGACAAACCGCTCCAGTTCCAGGGCCACCTCGAAAGTGTGCTGACAATCCGGGCACCTGACCCTTGCCAGCGGTTTGCTCCCGGCCTCCGGATTGATGCGGTAGCGCGCCTGGCACTGCGGGCAAACAATGATCATGGCCGGGCCTCCGGCAAACTCATCCGCTTCAAGAGCAGGGACGGGTACTCGGCGATCGGCAGTTCCTGCTGATCGACCCAGACGCGCACCAGCCCCGGAGAGGAAAACTCGGCCGCCAGGCTGCCGCTGACTTTCCAGAACAGCGACTGCTCCGGCTGCAGATCATAGGCGCGGAACTCCTGATCGTCCAGGGACACCTTCATCGTGCCGGCAGCGGTCGACAGCATGCGCACCACCGCCCCGCCGGGGGGGATCACGGCCAGTTCGGCTCCCTTGACCTCGGCCTGGCCGACCTGGGGCGAGGCGACCTGGGGCGAGGCGATCGGCGGCGGGGCAACCACCGGCTGAGGCTGGGGCACGGCTTGCTGCGAGACTGGCTCCGGGGACGGCATCCGTGCCGGGAGAGAGCGTTCGGACGGAGCCCCGGCCCAGAGCCCCAGGTAGACCGCGGCGACGCCTGCGAACAGCAGGAACAGCAGCAAAAGGCGCTTCCCCCCTCTTCGACCGCTTCTGATCACGGCCAGTGACTGGCGGCGGAAACTGCCGACCCTGTCAGCATCGGCATCGCCCTCGCGCTCCTCGGCGGCATTGATGTCAGCGAGCAGCGGCTCGACGGGGAGCGACAATTGCTGGGTGTAGATCCGGAGGAAACCGATGACGTAGGTGCTGCCGGGGAGCGCCTGGAGGTTTTCATCCTCGAGCGCCTGCAGGTAAGTCTTGCGAATCCTGGTAATGGCCGCCACGTCTTCCAGGGACAGCCCCAATTCCTCGCGCCGCCGGCGAAGCACCGCGCCAAATCCTCTTGGTTTCGACTCGCTCATAACTGTGCCTATTGCAGGAGTTTCAGGTAGTTTCTGGCCAGGCGCGCCTGTTCGCTGTCCGGCGCCTGCTTGATGACCACGCTGAAAGACTTCTGGGCGAGAGTATCGTTATTGGTCTTCATCGCCGCCAGGCCGAGCCAGTAATGGCTGTTGGCAGAGCGCGGTTCGAGCTCGACGGCGCGACTGAAGGCGTCGACCGCTTCGGCGGTCCGATTCTGGGCATAGAAGAGCTCACCCAGGCGGAAATACCCCTGAGCATAGCGGGAGTTCAGCTCCAAGCTCTTGCGGTAGGCACGCTCGGCCGCCGCATAGTCCTGCTTCAGATACTGTGCAAAGCCGATACCGTCCCAGGCTCGTTCAGGGGTGGCAAACAGCAGGTTGTCGGCCGCCTTGCGAAAGGCCGCGATGGCCTCGTCGTAACGCTCGACCGTCACGTAGAGCGCCCCCAGATTCTGATAGTGCCGAGGGTCGCCATGGCTCAGGTCGATGGCTCTGAGCAGATGTTTTTCGGCAAGATCGTAGGCGCGCTTCGACATATAGGCTTGCGCCAGCCCCGCCTGGATGTCGGCGTTGCGGCGATCGGCCTTTTCCGCCAGCAGAAATTCCTGAAGCGCCTGAGTGGGATTGTTCTCGGCCAGCGCGGAAGCGCCGAGCAGATAGTGCGATTTGGCATCCTGGGCGAGTTTGCCGGACGGAGAGCCGGTACAGGCGGCCAGACCGATCGACAGGGTCAGAATCAGCAGAACCAGACGCAAATGCATTGCAGGTATCCTCACGGCGTGCGGGTTACAGGGAGGCCAGGATGCGCCCGAGATTGGCCGTCAGTTCGCGACGGCGGCGCTGCAATTCTTCCTTGCCGGGCGGCTTCCTGCGGCCGCGTGTTTCGGGACGCCGGGTGCGCAACGCCTCGACGGCGGCCAGCAGATCGTCGACTCCAAGCTGATCTGCCGCAGGCGTTTCAACCGCTGGGGCTGCCGGCACCTTTTGCTCCGGCAGCGGGCTGACGGCCACCGGTCGCTGCGGCTGCTGCCTGGGAGGAAGCGGGGTCGGCAGCGCTGCGACCGCAGGGGGCTCGGCAGCGGGCTGCCGGCCCGGCGACGGCAGACGACCGTCCCCCTGGAGGGCCGCCGGCGCCACCGTCTCTCCCGCAGCCGTCACCCCTGTCTGCAGCGGCAGGGAGGACCAGAGCATCTCCCGATCCGCATCGCCGAGCAGAGGGATATCCAGGTCGGTCATCAGGAAGCCCATCGATTCGATGAACATCAACGCCTGATCGAGCACCCGTCCCGCCCGGTCCGCGGTGACAGTGGGCGGCGAGTCGACGTAAAAGGCCAACTGGCCACTGGTCAGCAGGTGGAGAACGACCGTGGTTGCGATCTTCTGGGCGACCTGGTGCTGGCAGAGGTAGGCGGTCGCCTCCTGGGCGGGGAGACCGGGCAGGGCGAGCTGGACATTGCGCATGGAGCGGAACAACTGGATGACCTTGCCGGCCGGAGCATCGAGGGTGGTAATCGACTTGTCCCATTGAAACATGGTCATCTGCTCCCGGCTCAGTCGAGCCCTTCGAAGGCAGTCAGTGCCTGAAATTTGCGGAAACGCCCTTCGATCTCCGGCCAGGAGACGCTGCGCAGCCGATCGAGACTGAAATTCTCCACGGTGAACGAGGCCATCACGCTGCCGAATACCGCCGCCTTGCGCACCGCTGCATCGGTGATGTTGCCGGTGGCCGCGAGATAACCGATGAAACCGCCGGCAAAGGTATCCCCGGCACCGGTCGGGTCGAACACTTCCTCGAGGGGATAGGCGGGGATCGAGAAGATGCTGTGGGCGCTGATCACCAGGGCGCCGTACTCGCCGCGCTTGATCACCAGGGTTTGCGGACCGAGGGCCAGGATGGCGCGGGCCGCCCTGACCAGATTGGGTTCATTGGCCAGCTGACGGGTTTCCCCTTCGTTGATGAGCAGAATATCGACATGGCGGAGGGTCTCGACCAGGGCCTGGCGCTTGCCGGCGATCCAGAAATTCATGGTATCGCAGGCCACCAGGCGCGGCCTCCGCACCTGGCGGAGGACTTCGAGCTGCAGCTCCGGGTCGATGTTGGCCAGAAAAACGATCTCGCTGTCGCGGAAACCTTCAGGCAGTTGCGGCTGAAAACCTTCGAAGACGTTGAGCTGGGTATCCAGGGTTTGCGCCTCGTTGAGATCGAAACCATAGCGCCCTGACCAGCGGAAGGTTCTCCCGGGAGCGACCTGCAGACCGGCCAGATCGACATTGCGCGCGGCCAGAAAATGCCGGTGCTCGTCAGGGAAATCTTCGCCGACCACGGCAACCAGGCGGACCGTGGCAAAGAAGCTTGCCGAAGTGGAGAAGTAGGTGGCCGAGCCGCCCAGCACCTCCTGACCACGGCCGAAAGGCGTTTCAATCGTGTCGAAAGCGACTGAACCGACAACCAGAATCTCCACGTAATTTCATCCTTTTGACAAATTGGCAGTTTTTTCATTAAACCAAAACCGCAGGCATTAAGCAATGCCGCAATCAGTCACCGTGGCGCGGGGCGGCTATTTTGTGGCTGCCGCCGGCAAATGGCGGCCGATCAGCAGATCGAGGTCCCTGCGGGTTTGTTCCGGAATGCGCGCCGGGTCGGTCATGATCGCGAACCTGAGCGCCTCCCCGCAGGCGCACCCCGGCGGCTGCGACAAGCTCTGCACAGCCAGCCGGATGATGCTGCGGGCCGTGGCCACGTTCTGCCGGATGATGGCCAGGATGGCATCGACCGAAACATCGTCGTGGCTGTCGTGCCAGCAATCGTAGTCGGTGGCCAGGGCGATGGTGGCGTAACAGATCTCGGCCTCGCGCGCCAGGCGCGCCTCCGGCAGATTGGTCATGCCGATGACGTCGACGCCCCAACTGCGGAAGACGTTCGACTCGGCCCGGGTCGAGAAGTTCGGTCCCTCGATGCAAATGTAGGTCCCCCCCCGGTGCACGGTGGCCCCCACCGAGCGGGCCGATACGGCCAGCACGCCGGCAAGATCGTGGCAGACCGGATCGGCGAACTGCACATGGGCGACCACGCCGTTGCCGAAAAAGGTCGAAGCACGCTGCCCCTGGGTGCGGTCGAAAAACTGGTCGGGGATGACGATGTGCCCCGGGGCGATCGCTTCCTTCATGCTGCCGACCGCGGAGACCGAGATGACCCGCTGCACACCGAGCTGTTTCATGGCGAAGATGTTGGCGCGGTAGGGCACCTCGGAGGGGAGCAGGCGGTGGCCCTTGCCGTGGCGCGGCAGGAAGACCATCTTGATTCCACCCAGCATGCCGGTCACCAAGCTGTCACTCGGAGAGCCGAAGGGGGTGTCAAGAGTCACTTCCCGGATATCGGTCAGCCCCTCGATTTCGTAGAGACCGCTGCCGCCGATGACGCCGATGGTGGTTTGTGTCATGGTTTTCTCCTTCGTTAAAATCGTGCGGAGTGAGGTGTAGCCCCAGCGGTTCAAATTGGCTTTGCTCCTCACTCCTCACTCCTCACGGGTTTTCCCCAGTTTGCCCTTGAGCTGCCCGCAAGCCGCGGCGATGTCCTGGCCCTTGCTGGAGCGGCGGATGGCGACGAGATTACGGCTCAGCAGATAGCGCTGGAAAGTCTCGATGGCCCCCTCCTCCGGCGCTTGAAAGCTGGAGCCGGGGTG
>JBFYXI010000292.1:0-18471 GCA_041310635.1 Desulfuromonadaceae bacterium
CGGCACGATCATGACTTCTCCCCGCTCCGGCGCGCCTCCCCTTTGCCGACGTAGTAGGCGCCGACGGCGGCAAACAGCAGCTGGAAGGAGACCACCTGCACCGCCAGGGCATAACGGTCGAACAGCGCTGTGCCGAACTCGCGCGGGCTGGCGTGGTAAGCCGCCCCGCTGGCCGCGGCGGACGGGTCCTGGATGATCAGGACCACGGTGCACCCCAGGGTCACCAGGGAGAGAAGCAGCACCGGTATCCAGCGCTGGCGGTCGACTTCCAGCGGTTTGCCGCCGGGGGCGAGCTCCAGCATCATGATGATGAAGAGGAACAGGACCATGATCGCCCCGGCGTAGATGATCATCTCCCAGGCGGCTACCAGTGGCGCCCCGAGCAGGTAGAAGATCAGGGCCAGGTCGAAGAAGGCGTGCACCAGATAGATCACCGCATGCACCGGGTTGGTGCGGGTGATGCACAGCAGCGTCGCCGCCACGGTGGCCGCCGCCAGCAGGTAGAAGAGCGCGCTCGCCAGCATGTCAGGGCACCAGCGCCCCCGGATCGACGGGGCCGTACTCGTCGGCGTTGCCGCCGCGCGGGTTGGCCACGCCGATCCCGGCATGGCGATAGAAATTGTATTCCTGGTCCTTGCCACCGCCGGCGATCAGCAGGTCGTCTTTCTCGTAGACCAGCTTGAGTGGGTCGCGGCTGCAGATCTCGTACTCCGGTGACATCTGGATCGCCAGGGTCGGGCAGGCTTCGGCGCACAGCCCGCAGAAGATGCAGCGGGCGAAATTGATACGGAACCAGGCCGCGTAGCGACGGCCGTCGGGTGCCTCTGCCGCCTGCATGGAGATGCAGTCGACCGGGCAGGCGGCGCTGCACAGGTGACAGGCGACGCAGCGCTCGTTGCCATCGGGGTCGCGGGTCAGGACCATGCGTGCCCGGTAACGCGCTGCCGGCGTACGCTTCTCCTCCGGGTACTGGATGGTCGTTGGCTTCCTGAACAGGTAGCTGAACGTCACCGCGTATCCCTGCAGTGTCCCTTTGATGTCGCGCCAGAGGTTCATAGGGCAAAGTCGCATTCAGGATTCGGGATGCAGGATTCAGGAGAAAACCAAATCCAGGAACTTCGGCAGTTCTGGCCGAAGGCTCCTGAATCCTGAATCCTGAATCCTGTCTTCTGAATCCGCATCATGGCTCAAGTGCCAGCAACACCGCCCCGGTGACCACCACGTTGATCAGGGCCACCGGTATCAGAAATTTCCAGCCGAAATGCATCAGCTGATCGTAGCGCAGGCGCGGCAGGGTACCGCGCGTCCAGATGAAGCAGAAGGCCACCGCCAGCACTTTGAGGACGAACCAGACGATGGGCGGCAGCAGCGGCCCGTGCCAGCCGCCGAGAAAGAGTACGGTGGTCAGGGCGCCGAGGATGATGACGTTGATGTACTCGCCGACAAAGAACAGGCCGAAGCGCATCCCCGAATATTCGGTGTGGTAGCCGGCGACGATCTCGTTCTCCCCTTCCGGCAGGTCGAAGGGGGTGCGTTTCGACTCGGCCAGGATGCTGATCATGAAGATCAGGAAGGCCACCGGATGACGCAGCATATTCGGCCAGTCGGCCTGAGAGAGGACGATTTCGGTCAACGAAAAGGACTTGGCGCTGAGCACCACCGGCACCACCGCCAGCCCCAGAGAAAGCTCGTAGGAGATCATCTGCGCCAGGCCGCGGATCGAGCCGAGCAAAGCGTATTTCGAATTGGAGGCCCAGCCGCCCAGGGCAATGCTGTAAACCGCCAGGGAGGAGAGGCCGAGAAAATAGAGCAGGCCGATGTTGAGGTCGCAGACCACCATCGGAATCTCGCGGCCGAACAGCGTGACCGGTGGCGAGAACGGCACCACGGCGAAGCTGAGCAGGGCCACCAGCGAAGCCATCCCCGGGGCGATCAGGAACATCACCCGGTCGGCCTTGGCCGGCACCAGGTCTTCCTTGGTCAGCAGCTTGATGACGTCGGCCAGAGGCTGAAACAGGCCGCACGGGCCAACCCGGTTCGGGCCGTGGCGCAGCTGCATGCGGCCGAGGATCTTGCGCTCGGCCAGGACCATGTAGGCGGCCATGCTCAACACCACGGCAAAGATCAGGATCAGCTTGACAAGGATCAGGGTTCCGGTGATCAGCAGTTCAGTCATCCCGGCACCTCCAGGACCAGTCGGCAGTCGAAGGGTCCACTCCCCGGGACCAGCCCCTCCAGGGCGCTGTCCAGCAGTTGCGGGACCAACACGCTCCCCGGCGCCATGGCGGCAGTGACCTTGACAAGGACCCGACAATGGCCGAGCTGGGAGGTGAGGATGGCGTGATCCCCGTCGTTCAGGCCGAGGGCGGCCGCCTGTTCCGGGTGGAGCAGCACCTGCGGCAGTGGGCGCAAGGGGGCGAGTGCCGGCGCCAGCTGCGCCAGCCAGCCGGAACCCGCAACGACCGGCACCGGCAGCAGGGGCAGGGTTTCCGCCGGCCGGCAGTGCGGCAGTTCCGGCCGGCTGGCCGGCGGGAGGGTGGCGGCGGCCGTGAGGCGGATGCCCGGCGATTCCGCGGCGATTTCGGTAAGGGGGGCGAAGCGCGGGTCGGCGGCGGCAATTGTCTGCCGCAGCGTGGCCAGTTCCTCGCTCCGGCCCAGCAGGCGGGCGAGAATGCGCCAGGCCGGCCACGGTTCGCTCCCCGGCGTGCCGGTGAAAAACTCCCGCGGCGGATGGATGTCGGGGCTGGTCTCGCGCAGCGGGAGTCCCGGATCCAGCACCTTGGCGAAGGCCTGCAGGCGCCCTTCATTGTTGACGAAGGACCCCTCGCTCTCGACGCAGGTGCGGGTCGGCAGGAACAGGTTGGCATGGCGGGCGGCCAGGGTCGGCGTGGCATCGAGCGCCACCAGCAGGTCGAGATGGCCGAGGGCCGCCCGGGCCCGCCCCGGATCGCGGGACTCGCGGAACGGGTCGCTTTCCAGGCAGACCAGGGCGCGGATCCGGCGTTCCTGTATGGCGTCGAGCAGAACCTCGAAGTCCGGGCCGCCACCGGCCAGCAGGGCACCTCCGTAGCTGTTCGGGCCGGCCAGCAGCAGCATGACACCGAAAGACTGCTCACTCCTGGTCAGGGCCTCGGCGGTGTCGAACAGGCTGGCGACGTCGCGGCTGCCGAGCAGGTCGGCGCCGCCGGCCAGGACCGGCCGCTGTGCCGCCGCCAGCTGCGCGCGCAGCTCCGTCAGGCGTTCCTGCAGCGGGGCGGCGATCCCGCCCCCGGTCTCCCCCGCCAGACAGCGCAGGGCGTCACCAAGTTGCTCCGCCGGCAGGGGCAGATGGGTAAAGCGGCAGGGCAGCTGCACCGGGCGCGGGTCGATGACCACGACCTGGGCTCCGGCCCGTGCGGCCTGACGCACGGCCAGGGCCAGCAGCGGCCCTTCGGCCAGCGGATCGACGCCGGTCAGCACCACTAGGTCGCTGCGGCGGACATCGGCCAGGCTGCACGCCTTGCTGCCGAGCCGGGCCGCGGCAATGCGGGCGGCCCGATCACGCCCGGCATGGGCTTCGAAAGTCAGGTGCGGGGTGCCGAGGGCTTCGGCCCAGGCGCGCAGCAGAGCATTGGCTTCAAGGCTGGCGCGCGCCGAGCCGAGCAGCGCCACACTCTCGGGACCATGCTCACCGATGATGGCCGCCAACCGGTCGCGCACCCCTTCGATGGCTGGCGTCATGGCCAGGAGTTGCCCGTCGACGCGCGGCTGGCGCGGCCGCTCGGGGTGATTGCCGTAGCCGGCGCCGAACCGGCCGCGATCGCAAACGAAGCAGCCGTTGACTTCGCGCTGAATGCCCGCCCTGACCCGCTGCACTTCGTGAAAGCGCCCGCCGGGGACGGTGGCGCAGCCGAGGCTGCAATGCGGGCAGATTGACGGCGCCTCCTGCAGATCCCAGGCGCGGCTCTTGAAGCGGAAGGTCTTGTCGGTGAAGACCCCGGTCGGGCAGACGTCGACCAGGTTGCCGGCGAAGGGGCTCTCCAGGCGGCCGGCGCGCAGGCGCCCGAAGTAGACCCGGTCGCGTGAGCCGAACACGCCGAAATCGCTGCCGCCGCAGTAGTCGCGGTAGGTGCGCACGCAGCGATAGCAGGCGATGCAGCGGTTCATCTCGTGGACGATGAACGGCCCGAGCTCCTGGTTGCGGTAAGTGCGCTTGCGACCGCGGTAACGCCGCAGGCCATGGCCGCCGGCCACGGTCATCTCCTGGAGCTGGCACTCCCCCCCCTCGTCGCAGACCGGGCAGTCGTGGGGGTGGTTGGTCATCAGCCACTCGATCACGTGGCTGCGCAGCTCCACGGCTTCGGGGTCGAGGGTGGAGACGACCATGCCGTCCCTGGCGGTGACCATGCAGGCCATCTGGACCCCCTTGACCGGCCCATCGATGAACTTCATGGCGCACAGCCGGCAGGCGCCCACCGCCCCCAGCGCTTCGTGGTAGCAAAAGTGCGGGATGACGATATCGAGGGCGCGCGCCGCCTCGAGGACGTTGGTCCCCTCGGGCACGGTCACTTCGCGGCTGTCGATGGTCAGAGTCGGCATAGGTTTCCGTAGAGCGGTTCCCGCGCCAGGGCGGGGAGACCCCGCCCCTTAACGTTATTTCAATGGGCATTTACCCATCTTCACGTGATCTTCCAGTTCATCGCCGAAGCGGTCCAGCAGGGCGCCCACCGGACCCATCGCCCCCTCGGCGAGCGCACAAAAGGAGCGGCCGCGGATGTTGCGGACCTGGTCGCCGAGCATGGCCAGCTGATCACGATTGCCGCGCCCGGCCTCGAGCTCCTCGAGCAGCCAGACCACGACCTGCAGGCCGTCGCGGCAGGGGGTACACCAGCCACAGCTCTCGCGGGCGAAGAAGCGCGCCAGGTTGAGGGTGGCGGCGACCATGCAGGTGGTCTCGTCGAACACCGTGACGCCGGCGGTGCCGAGGCGACTGCCGGCCTGCTCCAGGTGGACATGATCGAGGGGCGTGTCGAGCTGGGCCGCGGTCAGAAACGGTGTCGACGCCCCTCCCGGCAGGCAGGCCTTGAAGCTGCGCCCGCCGCGCACGCCGCCACCGCATTTTTCGATGACCTCGCGCAGCGGAATGCCCATTGGCAACTCGAACACCTCGGTGCGGGCGAGGTGCCCGGAAAGACCGACCAGCATCGTGCCGGCGCCCTCGGGGGTGCGCGCCAGCCCGTGGTACCACTCGGCGCCATGGCTGAGGATGTGCGGCACGTTGGCGAAGGTCTCGACGTTGTTGACGTTGGTCGGTTTGCCGAACAGGCCGGACTGCGCCGGGAACGGCGGCTTGCTGCGCGGGTTGGGCCGGCGCCCTTCCAGACCGTTGATCAGCGCGGTCTCCTCGCCGAGGATGTAGCGCCCGGCACTGCGGTGAACGTGCAGCTCGAAACTGAATCCCGAGCCGAGAATATCCCGGCCGAGATAACCCTTGGCTTCGGCCTCGGCAATGGCCCGTTCAACCTTGCGGGCGCACTCCTCGTAGGCGTAGCGCAGAAACACGTAGCCCACCGGGATCTGCATGGCGTAGGCGGCAATCGCCATCCCCTCCACCAGCTGGTGGGGGTCGGCGAGCAGCAGCTGGCGGTCCTTGTAGGTCCCCGGCTCCATCTCGTCGCCATTGGCCAGCAGGTACTTTTCGCCCGGCTGGTCGGCCGGGAAGAACAGCCACTTGACTCCGGTCGGAAAACCGGCCCCGCCGCGACCGCGCAGCCCGGTGGCCTTGACCAGCTCGCGCACCGCCTGCGGAGTCATCTGCAGCGCCCTGCGCAATCCCTGATAGCCGCCCCCCGCCGCGTATTCGGCGAAGCAGGCGGTCGCGCCCGGACGGCGGTTTTTGAAGAGAATTTGCGGGTAGTCGTTCATAAACAAAGAGCTCGAGGCCATCACCAAGGCACCAAGAGCACCAAGCAAAGCCCTGATTCTAAGGTTCTCTTGGTGTCCTGGTGTCTTGGTGATGAAAATCCTTTGATTCTGCGAAAGCTTCTCGTTCTTGCTGCAAGATCGCGTCGATCCGCTCCGGCGTCAGGCGGCCATGCGTGGTCAATCCGACCATCATCGCCGGGGCGTCGCCGCAGGCGCCGAGACAGCAGGTCGGCAGCAGGGTGAAAATCCCGTCCGCCGAGGTCTCGCCGAAGCCGATACCGAGGGCTTCCTGCAGATGCCCGGCAATGGCCTCGCCGCCCCCGGCCCAGCAGCAGATCGAATCACACACGTGGATCACCCGCCTGCCGACCGGGCGCCGGAAAATCTTGTCGTAGAAGGTGGCGACCTCCTCCACCTCCACCGGCAGCACACCGAGCAGCTCCGCCACCAGGTCGACGCCGGCATCCGGCACCCAGCCGTGATGGCTCTGCACGGCGCGCAAAGCGTCGACGATCAGCTCGTGCGGATGGGCGATCGCCGCGGCCCTGGCGCGGAACTCGTCGATCTGGTTTTGCGGCAGCAATTCGCTCATGACGAAAGCTTATGCAACGTGTTGAAATAGATCATCGGTCCAAATCCGCCAGCACGAAGTCGATGGCGCCGAGAATGGTGATCAGGTCCGACAGCAGCCACCCGCGGGTCATGGCCGGCAGTGCCTGCAGGTGCGGAAAGCTGGGGGTGCGGATGCGCACCCGGTAGGGGACGCTGTCACCGTCGCTGACCAGAAAGTAGCCGCATTCCCCCTTGCTCGACTCGATGGCCCGGTAGCACTCGCCGCGGGGCGGAGTCAGGCCGCGGCTGACGTTGACGAAATGGTGGATCAGTGTCTCGATGTCATTCAGTCCGGCGTCGCGGCGCGGGTAGATGTAACGGCAATCGCTGCTGACATAGGGTCCGTCGGGCATGTCGGCGGCGGCCTGCCGGACGATGCGCAGGCTCTGGCGCATCTCCTCGAGGCGCACCACGTGGCGGCTGAAGCAGTCGCCGCCGCCATGGGTGGGGACGGCGAAGTCGAAGCGTTCGTAGCCGGAGTATGGCAGCTTCTTGCGCAGGTCCCAGGGAAGCCCGCAGGCACGCAGGTTCGGCCCGGTCAGCCCCCAGTCGATGGCCTGGTCGAGGGTGGTGACGCCGATCCCCTCGGTGCGCTTGCGGAAAATCGGCCCGTCGGTCATCAGCTTGTCGAGGTCGTCGATGGTCCGGGCGAAATCGCGGGTGAAGGCGTCCACGGTTTCGCGCCACCCTTCGGGGAGGTCGGCCGGCAGCCCGCCGATGCGGAACCAGGCGGGGTGCATGCGCCCGCCGGTGATCAGCTCGACGATGTCGAAGATCCGCTCGCGGGCGTCGAAGGCGTAGAAGACCGGGGTCATGGCGCCGACGTCGTGGGCGTAGGTGCCGATCCACACCAGGTGGTTGGAGAGGCGGAACAGCTCGCAGAGCATGACCCGAACGACCTGGGCCCGCTCCGGGACGGCAACGCCGAGCAGCGTTTCCAAGGGGTACAGGTAGGCCAGGTTGTTCTGCACCCCGGAGATGTAGTCGATGCGGTCGGTGTAGGGGAGGTACTGGTTCCAGTGCTGACGCTCGCCGATCTTCTCGGCGCCGCGGTGGTGGTAGCCGAGGTCGACGTCGACGTCCTCGATCTCCTCGCCGTGCAGCTTGAGGATCAGGCGCAGCACGCCGTGCGTGCCCGGGTGGTGCGGCCCGAGGTTGAGGATCATGGTGTGGTTGTCGGCCTTGAGCGGCCCCTCCGCCGGCTTCATGGCCAGCGCCGACGCGACCGTGAACGGTGCCATCTCGGTGGCCCGCGACGGGTGCTCCTTGCGCAGGGGGTGCCCGTCCCAGCCCTCCGCCATGAGAATGCGCCGCAGGTCGGGGTGGCCGGTGAAGCGGATGCCGAACATGTCGTAGGCCTCGCGCTCGTACCAGTTGGCCGAACTCCATACCCTGGTTGCGGTTGGCGCCTCGGGGAAGTCGCCATGCAGCGGCACCTTGACCCGCACGTAGCCGGGCTCGTCGAAGGAGAGCAGATGGTAGACCAGGGTGAACGGGTGTTCGGGGCGGTGGCGCCGCGCCCGTTCGTCGATGGCGGTCAGGTCCTCCAGGCGACGAAAGCGCCGCGGCGCCTGGTCCTTGAGGAAGTGCAGCAGGCTCGGGGCCGTTTCGGTATCCGCCCAAAAGGTCGGCATGTCGGCGGCTCGGGCATCCTCGCGGACCCGGGCGCCAAAACGTTCGAACACGGCCCGCCGCAGGTCGGGGGTCGCCGGCGCGAAGTCCAGCCGCGGCTGCTCCGGGCGCCAGATCTCGCTGCCGCGCTTCCCCCAGAAGCGGGGGTGCTGCCGGGAGCTACCGCGCAACGGCGTATTGCCGTAGCCGGGGCCGCGCGGGTCGCGGCTCTTGCTGACCCCGTCAACCAGTACCGGGCCGGTACTCCCTTCACATCCGCCGGCCAGGCCGAAGACCTTGCGGGCAGGGCGCTCCTCCTTGGCGATCTTTTCCTGGAGGAGCAGCAGCCCCTGGATGAAGGCCTCCGGACGCGGCGGGCAGCCGGGAACGTAGACGTCGACCGGCAGGATCTGGTTGACCCCCTGGATGACGCTGTAGACGTCGTACATCCCTCCCGAGTTGGCGCAGCTGCCCATGGCCATCACCCATTTGGGGTTGGCCATCTGTTCGTAGACCCGCAGGATGGCATCGCCCATGCGCTTGAACGGCGTGCCGGAGATGATCATCAGGTCGGCTTCGCGGGGGGAGTTGCGCAGCACTTCGGCGCCGAAACGGGCCAGGTCAAAGCGCGGTGTCATGCTGGTCATCATCTCGACGAAACAGCACGACAGGCCGAAGAACATCGGCCAGAGGCTGTGCTTGCGCCCCCAGTTGATAGCGTCGTCGAGCGAGGCGAGGACGATGTTGTCGGGCAGGGCGTCGTTCATTCGCCGCCCCGCTGCCGGGGTCGCCGGTGGGCGCCGGGGCCCCAGTCGAGGCCACCCGATTTCCAGAGATGCACCAGGCCGAGGAAGAGCACCAGGATAAAGAAGGCCACCTGGGCGAAGCCGGCCCAGCCGAGGAGGTCGTAGGCCACCGCCCAGGAAACGACAAAGATCATCTCGACATCGAAGACGATGAAGAAGATCGCCACCAGGTAGAAGGGCACCGGCTCGCTCAGGCGCGCCGGCCCGGTCGGTTCGATCCCTGACTCGTAGGCCTCGTCTTTGGCCTTGCTGTGGGTGCGCTGGCCGATTCCCCAGGAGAGGAGCATCAGCAGTCCGATCAGGAAGACGGCAATCGCGGTGTACAGCCCCAGCGATAACAGCGCTTCGAACGATGGCAGGGTCTCGGTTGGCATGTTCAATGGACCAGGGAGCGTGCCTGTGGCAAATGAGCCGTTTTCAACTTACACAAGGAGTAATTTCTAGCACAGGGCTCCCCCTGAACCAAGTGCTATTTGCTGCGACCGGCGGCAATGGCGGCCCGTGCCAAGGCATCGCAGCGCTCGTTTTCGACATGGCCGGCGTGGCCGCGGACCCAGTGCCACTCGACCTGGTGGATGCTGGCGAGTTCCAGCAGTCGCTCCCACAGGTCGCGGTTGGCCACCGGCTGTTTCTGGCTGTTCTTCCACCCCCGGCGCAGCCAGCCCGCCAGCCACTCGGTCATTCCTTTCTTGAGATATTCGGAATCGGTGGTCAGCCTTACCCGGCAGGGGCGCTTCAGGGCGGCCAGGCCGGCGATGGCGGCCGTCAGTTCCATGCGGTTGTTGGTGGTGTCGGGGTCGAAGCCGGAGAGTTCCTTCTCATGACTGCCGTTGCGCAGAATCGTCCCCCAGCCGCCCGGCCCGGGATTGCCGGAGCAGGCGCCGTCGGCGAAAATCTCCACCAGGGGCGCCGGGGCTTGGCTGGAACTGCGGGAATCGCTCATCTGAGGTCTCGCGGGGTGGAGGATGGCTGCCCGCACAATCGTAACGGTTGCCGCCCGCCCTGTCCACCGTCCCGTGCCGTTGATGACAACAAACCAGTGCCGTGGGAAGTCCTTTGCGGGGGTCACTTTGACCCTGTCGATGGTGACGGCTAGGCTTTAAAGCCTGGCCGTGCCGGTCGCGCAAGTCCGCCAGGGGGGGCGCCAAAAATTTCTGACACGTTGGCCAATGCCGGTTTTTCTCAGCCCGGGGAAAACGCCCTTGACAGTCACCAGTGGGTTATTTCATCGTAATACATTGTTTTACTAGTCTCGCCCCACCGGAGCGTTGATGATCTGGTTTGTTGCTGGCATGCTGATGACCGCGTTGTCCGGGGTACCGGGGCTGTTCGCCTCGCGGCACGGTCATGGCGGTGAACGGCTCGCCTGCCTGCTGGTGCTGGCCGGGGTCGCCAGCGCCGCGGCGGGAGTGGTCGCAGTGCTGGCCGGGGGGGCGCCGGCATTGCTGAACCAGCCGTGGTCGGTTCCCGGTGGCGAACTGGCGCTGCGCCTCGACCCGCTGGCCGCAATCTTCATCCTGCCGCTCTGCCTGGTGGTCGGCGGCGGCGCCCTTTACGGACTCGGCTACTGGCCGCAGCGCGACCATCCCGGCAACGGCCGCCGCTTCCGGCTCTTCTACGGGTTGCTCGGTGCCGCCATGATGCTGGTCCTGTCCGCCGACAATAGCCTGTTGTTCCTGTTTGCCTGGGAAGTGATGGCGGTCGCCGCCTTCTTCCTGGTCACCACTGAACAGGAACGCGCCGAGGCTCGCCGCGCCGGCTTCATCTACTTGGTATCGGCACACGCCGGGGCCCTGGCGCTCTTTGCCCTGTTCGTCCTGCTGGCCCAGGAGACCGGGTCCATGCACTTTCCGGCCGCGGCCAGCCTGGCCGGCGGCAGCGCCACGCTGATCTTCCTGCTCGGCCTGTTCGGTTTCGGTTTTAAGGCCGGCCTGATGCCTCTGCACATCTGGCTGCCGATCGCCCATGCCGCCGCCCCCAGTCACGCCTCCGCGCTCCTTTCCGGAATCGTCCTCAAAACTGGAATCTATGGCCTGCTGCGCCTGACCTCGTTCTTTGCCGTGATCCCTGCCTGGTGGGGATGGACGGTGCTCCTGCTCGGAGTCCTCTCCGGGATTTTCGGCGTGGCGCTGGCCCTGGCCCAGCACGATCTGAAGCGGCTGCTCGCCTACCACAGCGTCGAAAACATCGGCATTATCGCCATCGGCATTGGCCTGGCGCTCCTCGGCCGCAGCTACGACGTTGCCGAGCTGACCCTGTTGGGGATGGCCGGGGCGCTGTTGCATGTGGTCAATCACGGCCTGTTCAAATCGCTGCTGTTCCTGAGCGCCGGGTCGGTGGTCCACGCCACCGGCACTCGCGAACTCGACCATTACGGCGGTTTGCTGCGCCGCCAGCCGTGGACCGCCGTCTGTTTCCTTGGCGGCGCCGTGGCGATCTGCGGTCTCCCCCCGTTCAACGGCTTTGTCAGTGAGTGGCTGATTTATCTGGCGGCCTTTCGCGCCATCAGCGGTGACGAGTTGAGCCTGCGTCTGGCGGTGCTGGCCGCGCCGGCCCTGGCTCTGACCGGCGGGCTGGCGCTGGCCTGCTTCGTCAAGGTGTTCGGCGTGACCTTCCTCGGCGAACCGCGCACCCCGGCCGCCGCCGTCAATCATGATGCCGCGCCGAGCATGCGCGGACCGATGGTGGGTCTGCTGCTGGCCTGTGCCTGGATTGGCCTGCTCCCCGGCACCCTGGCGCCGCTGCTGCAGCAGGCCGTTGTTCACTGGGCGCCGACGACCGGTGCCGCAGTCAACCTGACGGCGCCTCTTGCCCCCCTGCCGCTGGTTGGTGCTGCCGGCTGGGGACTGCTGCTGCTGTTGCTCGGGCTCGGCTGGTGGCTGCAGCGCCGGACCCGGAAGGCACCACGCAATGTGGCGACTTGGGGGTGCGGCTACCTGGCGCCGACCCCGCGCATGCAGTACACCGCCTCATCGTTTGCCGACTTCCTGGTCAGCCAGTTCCGCTTCGGGCTCTGGACCGAGCGGCACGGCGGCAAGGTGCACGGCCTCTTCCCGGTTGCCGGAGAATTTTCCACCCACACCCCCGACGCGGTGCTCGACCGTGTCCTGCTGCCGGGTTCCCGGCGGCTGGCCAAGTGGAGCAGTTGGCTGCGCGCGCGCGTGCAGAACGGACTGATTCCCACCTACCTGCTGTATGTCGCCCTGACCCTGCTGTTCCTGCTGGTCATGGTCGCGCGCTGAGGCGGGAGAAGCTGTCGTGGCCACTCACTTCCTCCTGCACCTGGTCCTGCTGCTCTGCTTCGCCCCGCTGCTGCAGGGAGTCATTGTCAAGACCAAGGCGCTCTTTGCCGGGCGGGCCGGGGCTCCGCTGCTGCAGCCGTATTACGACCTGGCGCGGCTGCTGCGCAAGGACTGCGTGTTCAGCCGCACCACGACCTGGGTGTTCCTCGCCGGACCGGTGGCCGGAGTCGTGGTGCCGGTGCTGGCGTCCCTGTTCATGCCGTTCGGGGCGCTCCCCGCGCCGCTGTCTTTCACCGGCGACCTGCTCCTCTTCGTCTACCTCTTCGGGGTGGCGCGGTTTTTCACCGTGGCATCAGCTCTCGACACCGGGTCGAGTTTCGAGGGGATGGGGGGGGCGCGCGAAGTGACCTTCTCGTGTCTGGCCGAACCGATCGTCCTCTTCTGCCTGATGGTGCTGGCCGGCATTGCCGACGGACTGTCACTCACCGCCCTGTTCGGTCCCCATCTTGCCGACGCCTGGCGTGGGCCGGAAGGGTTCTCCCTCGGATTGGTGCTGGTCTGCCTGTTCGTGGTGCTGCTGGTGGAGAATTCGCGGATTCCCTTTGACGATCCGAACACCCATCTGGAGTTGACCATGGTCCACGAGGTCATGGTCCTTGACCATAGCGGTCCTCCCCTGGCCTTGGTGCTGTACGGCGCGGCGCTGAAGTTGATGGTGCTCGGCGCTCCGGTCGTGCGCCTGCTGCTGCCGTTCACTAGCGGTTCCCTGGCCGGCGACACCCTGGTGTTCCTTGCCGGGATGCTGCTCCTGGCGGTACTGATCGGCGTGGTTGAATCGACCATGGCGCGTCTGCGGCTGATACGCATCCCGCAAATTCTGGTCGGAACCTCTTTGCTGGCGGGGTTCGCCCTGGTTCTGGTGCTGCGTTGAACTGCCCTGGCGGAAGCGAGACTCCATGGCCGATCTGAGCAATCTGCTGCTGCTGCTGGTCATCCTGCTCAACTTCTTTGCCCTGGGCAGTTCGCGCCTGGCCGCCTGCATTCACGCGGTGGCCTTGCAAGGCGGCATCCTGGCCCTGCTGCCGCTGACCGCCCACGGTTTTTCAGGCCACGCCCTGCTGCTCGCCGGCGGGGCCTTGGCCCTGAAGGCGGTGCTCATCCCCTGGCTGCTGCTGCGGGCAATGCGCAAGGTGCGTATTCGTCGCGAGGTGGAACCGCTGATCGGCTATGTGCCGACCTTGCTGACAGGGGCACTGGCGACCGCCGCTGCGTTCATCTTTGCCGATCTGCTGCCGCTGGTCGCCGCGCATCAGGGGGGGTTGTTCATCCCGACCTCGCTGGCCACCCTGCTGACCGGGTTTCTGCTGCTGGTCAGCCGCCGCAAGGCCCTGACTCAGGTCGTCGGTTATCTGATCCTCGAGAACGGCATCTTTATCTTCGGCATCCTCATGGCCGATGCGCTGCCGATGATGGTCGAGGCCGGCGTGCTGCTCGACCTGCTGGTCGCCGTGTTCGTCATGGGGATCGTCATCGATCAGATCAACCGCGAATTTTCGACGCTCGACACTGAGCAGCTCTCCGCTCTCAAGGAATGAGTCGATGCTTGCCGCTCTGATCCTCGTTCCCCTGGCCCTGCTGCCGATCGCCTGGCTCGCACCTTGGTACCGGTTGCGTTCCTGGCTGCTGCCGCTGGCCGGGGCCAGCCACCTGCTGCTGGTGGTGCTGGCGATGGGAAGCGTGCCCGATGCGCACCCCGGCGACTGGATCGGGCTCGACCCGCTTTCCCGCCTGGTCCTGCTGTCGGCCAGCCCGCTCTACCTGGGCTGTGCGCTCTACGCGGTCGACTATCTGGAGATGCGCCGCGACCGTGGCAACCGGGTGATGGTCCCCTGCCTGCTGGTGTTCCTGGCGGCCCTCAGCCTGGCGGCAATGTCCCGCCATCTCGGCCTGCTCTGGCTGGCCCTGGAGTCGACAACCCTGGCCAGTGCGCCGCTGATCTACTATAACCGTAACCGCTATTCCATCGAGGCGACCTGGAAATACCTGCTGGTCTGCTCGGTGGGGATCGCCCTGGCCATGCTCGGTCTGCTGTTCTTCGCCTATGCCGCCCTGCGCGGCGGGGCCACCGTCAGCCTGCTGCTCGGCGACCTGCTGAGCGCCGGCCCGCAACTCTCGCGCCCCTGGCTGAATGCTGGTTTCATCCTGCTGCTGGTCGGCTTCGGCACCAAGATGGGGCTCGCTCCGCTGCATGCCTGGAAACCCGACGCCTATGGCGAGGCTCCGGGGCTGGTCGGCGCCCTGCTCGCCGGCGGGCTGACCAGCCTGGCCTTCCTGGCGGTGCTGCGCGTCATGCAGGTGATGGCCGCCGCCGGCGCCCTGCCCCTGGCCCGGTCCGTACTGCTCGGCCTGGGACTCTTTTCCCTGCTCCTCGCCGCACTATTCATGATGCGCCAGACCGACCTCAAGCGGATGCTTGCCTATTCCAGTATCGAACATATGGGATTGCTGGCGGTGGGGGTGGGGATCGGCGGATTGGCGACCTTCGGTGCCTTGCTGCACATGGTCAACAACGCCCTGGCCAAGGGCTGCCTGTTTCTGAGCGCCGGCAACATTCATCGGGCCTTCGCCACCAAGCGTCTGGCCGAGGTGCGCGGGGCGCTCACCGCCCTGCCATTTTCCGGAACCCTGTTTCTGGCGGCGTTTCTGGCGGTTACCGGATCTCCGCCGTTCGGCATGTTTCTGAGCGAGATCACCATCCTGCGCGGCATCTTCGGAGCCGGCCAGCTGTGGGTCGGGCTGTTCGTGGTGCTGCTGCTGGCCACGGTGTTCATCGGCATGGCCTCTTCGGTCCTGGAGGTCTCCCAGGGAGAGCCGACCGGGCGCGACCTGGCCTTTACCGACCGCTTCCTGCTGGTTGCCCCGCCGCTGGTGCTGCTGTTGGCGGTTCTGCTGCTCGGTCTCTACCTCCCGGAACCGTTGCGCCTGCTGCTTGAGCAGGCCACGGCGCTGATCGAGAGGGGCGCATGAGTCCCCTGCACGCGGCCGTGCCGCTGCCCAATGGAGGAGTCTTGGCCTTTGCCGACCTGCCGCAGCTCGGCAGAGGGCATTTCATCGGGGCCCTCCTCGCCGAAGTGGCCGATGGTGCCCGCATTGCCGCCTACTTTGCGGCACCAACCGGCAGCATCCTGGAACTGTTTGCGATTCTGGCCCGTGACCAGCGTGGCGACCTGGCGGTACTGCGCACTGAAATCGGCCGGGATTTCCCTGCGCTGGCCGGGCGCTGCCCGGAGCTACAGCTGTTCGAGCGCGAAATCGCCGAACAGTACGGCTGCGTCCCAATCGGTCACCCTTGGTTCAAGCCGGTACGGTTCCACCCCAACTGGAGCGGCCGGGATGCCTGGGGCCGCGGCGAACGGCCGTTGCCGGCCGTTCAGGATTTCTATCGGGTCGAGGGGGGGGAAGTCCACGAGGTGGCGGTGGGGCCGGTGCACGCCGGCGTGATCGAACCGGGACACTTCCGTTTCCAGTGCCACGGTGAGCAGGTCATGCACCTGGAGATCGCACTCGGCTATCAGCATCGTGATATCGAGCGGCTGTTGCTCGGCGGACCGCGTCCCGCCACCCCCCATCAGGTCGAGACGGTCGCCGGTGACACCAGCATCGGCCATGCCAGCGCCTGGAGCCAGACCATCGAGGCCCTGAGCGGCTGCGCGGCGCCGCCGCGGGCCGCGACGTTGCGCCTGGTGGCTCTCGAGTTGGAACGGCTGGCCAACCATGTCGGCGATATCGGGGCTCTGGCCGGCGACGTCGGCTTCCTCCCCACTGCGGCATTCTGCGGCCGGCTGCGCGGGGACTATCTGAATGCCACCGCCATGCTCTGCGGCAACCGCTTCGGTCGCGGCCTGGTGCGCCCCGGCGGGGTGACCGCCGACCTCGGCGCCGGACAGCTCGCCACCCTGCGCGAGCACCTCACGCCCGTGGCACGCGATACGCGCGGGGCCATGGAACTGTTCTTCGAGACGCCGTCGGTGCTGGCCCGTCTCGAAGGCGCCGGGCGGGTTGGCGCCGAGGATGCCAGGGCCGTCGGCCTGGTCGGCGTGGCGGCCCGCGCCAGCAGTCTGGCGCGCGACGTGCGCCGGCACCATCCGCTCGGGGCCTACCGGTCGGCCGCTGTCGAGATCGCCACCGAATGGGGGGGGGATGTTTTTGCCCGGGCCGCGGTGCGCCGGCGCGAAATCGAAGGCTCCCTCGCTCTGGTGCAGAGTGCTCTTGCCGACCTGCCGCCGGGGCCGTTGCAGGTTCCGGTCGGCGAGTTGCGTCCCCACGCCCTGGCCGTCACCCTGACCGAGGGATGGCGCGGCGAGATCGTCCATGCGGTGCTGACCGATGCTGCCGGACGCTTCGCCCGCTACAAGATCGTCGATCCGTCGTTCCGCAACTGGGCCGGGCTGGCGCTGGCCCTGCGCGGCGAGCAGATCTCCGACTTCCCCTTGTGCAACAAGAGCTTCAATCTGTCGTACTGCGGCTTTGACCTGTAGCTGGTGAGGACGCGAAGATGCTGAAGATCATCCGTGAACGGCTGCGCCAGGGACATCGCACCGGCCGCTTTCCTGCCGAGGAACCGGTGCTTCCCGAGCGTTTCCGCGGTGCCCCGCGGATCGAACCGGGACGCTGCGGCGACAGCTGTCGAGGCTGTGTCGACAGCTGCCCCTTCGGCGCCATCGAGCTTACCGCCGCCGGGCCGCGCCTCGATCTCGGTCTGTGCATCTTCTGTGGCGATTGCGCCGCGGCCTGTCCGCACGGCGCGCTGAGCTTCAGCCGCGATTACCGGCTGGCGGCGCGCCGCCGCGAGGAACTGCTGGCCGGTGCCGCCGGTCACCAACTGGCCGAAGCGCTGACCGGGGAGATGCGCCGCCTGTTCGGTCGTTCGCTGAAACTGCGCCAGGTCTCGGCGGGGGGGTGCAACGCCTGCGAAGCCGACCTCAACGTGCTCAACACCCTGGTTTTCGATCTGGCCCGCTTCGGCATCCAGTTCGTCGCCTCGCCGCGCCACGCCGACGGTCTGCTGGTCACCGGCCCGGTCACCGAGAACATGCGCTATGCCCTGCTCGACAGCTACGCCGCCCTGCCGGCGCCAAAGCTGGTGATCGCCTCCGGCGCCTGCGCCATCGCCGGCGGGCCGTTCCGCGGCTCCCCGGAGTGCCATGACGGCATCGGTGACCTGCTCCCTGTCGATCTCTACATCCCGGGCTGCCCGCCGCATCCCTACACCGCCCTCGACGGTCTGCTGCGCCTGCTCGGCCGGCGTTGACGCCTGGCGCCGGCAAGCAGGGTGAGCCGGGAGCGGTCAGTTGCCGGGCGGCTGCCGCGCTGGCGTGCATTGATGGGCCAGGCTTTCGTGGTATCCTTTGTCTTGCGCCAAAGTCTGCAGGGAGGATATGCCGGGATGAAAGTCTGGGTGGTCGATGATGACCAGGCAATCTGCAGTCTGCTGAAAATCATGCTCTCCGCCAAGGGACACGAGGTCGATACCTACCAGGACCCGACCGCCACGCCGATTCTCCAGGGGCGGGAAAGTTGCTGTTCAGCGGAGGCCATGCTGGTCGATTATTTCATGCCGAACATGAACGGCCTGGATTTCCTCAAGGAGCTGGAGGCACGGGACTGCCAACTGGTCAAGGGCAACCGGGCGATCATTACGGCCCACCACTCTCCAGAGCTGGAGCGGGAACTCGAGCACATGGGGGTGGCCTGCTTCACCAAGCCGTTCCAGATGCCGGCCATCACCCGGTGGCTGGAGGCTTGCGAACAGCGGATTTCCGGGGCTCACGCTGAGTGAGTTCCACCCTGAAAAACGGGCTCCCCATTGGCTCGCGCAAAGTCCCTCGACAGTCGCCCTGACCGTCTTCCCCTCCCGTAGTGATGTGGCTCTTGAGGGTGGCAGTAGCGGGTATCCTTCTGGTTGCCTGCCCCAGTCAATCTAACGTATCAACCGTGGAGAGTGCAGATGCAGGACGAACGGAAGACACGAGAAGAGTTGCTGCAGGAGCTGTCTCATTACCGGCGGCAGGCCGGGCAAAATTTGAACGAGATGCGCCTGAGCTCTTTGTTCAAGTTAAGCCAGATGAATCACAGATCCCATAGCGAAGTGTTGGATTTCGGCTTGGAAGAGGCCATAAATCTCACGGAAAGCAAAATAGGCTATATCTATTACTACGATGAAGACACTAAAAACTTCACCTTATATTCATGGTCGGCGTCAGTAATGATACAATGCGCCATCATAGAAAAACAAA
>JBFYXI010000001.1:0-3165 GCA_041310635.1 Desulfuromonadaceae bacterium
GTGACATGCAGTTGCTCGGCAGCCGGCCCGGCGAGGCCGGGGGCGGCGGCGCCGCGGCCCGCCCGGCCCGTGCCGCGGCCCCAACCCGCGAGCCGATCGCGGTTGCCGAGGACGCCCCTTACAACACCGACGACGATATCCCGTTTTAGGTAGTGAATCTCAGAAAAAAGCAAGATTATAGCCCGCCGGAACCGACTTGGCGGGCTATTCTCGTTGCGGCTGAGAACGTCTTGAACCTTGCTCAGCCCGCCACCCGTTCTGATCGCCCAGCCGCCTGCTGTTGAGGTTGCCGAGTAACTCGCTGCCGCTGCCAGTGAAGCCGATAGCCTGCCGAAAAAACGGTATAATGAAGGTTCCTGGGGGGCAGCATGCGCGCTTGCGACTACGACATCATCATTTTCGGCACCGGTCCCGGCGGCCTCGGCGCGGCTTATCATCTCACTGACTGCTCGGCAGACCTGTCGATCCTGATGATTGACCGGGAGAGGATCTGCTCCGGCGGTCTGCTCAATGACTGCAAGCAGAACTACACCTACCCCATCGGCTTCGACGTCGAGAACTGGACCCGTGAAGAGGCCGAACAGCTTCTGCCGGTGGTGGAAAAGCACCTGCAGCCGGCCATCAAGGAGAGGCAGAACCTGGCGGTCTACCGGCAGCGGGCGGAGCGCCTTGGGGTAACCCTGCTCGACGTGCGCCAGGCTCACGTCGGCACCGACCGGAGCCGCCTGCTGATCGGGCGCCTCCAGGAGGAACTCGTCAGGCGCGGGGTGGTTTTCTTTCTGGAGAGGGAAGTCACCGACGTCTTCGATGACGAGCGGGGGACAGGAGTTGTCATCGCTGGCACGGAAACCCTGCTGGCCCGCAAGGTGATCATCTCCCCCGGCCGGAAAGGGTTCGGTTTTCTCCAGCAGATCATGGAGCGGCTGGGGATCGGCTACATCGACAATGTGGTCGATGTCGGCATCCGCATCGAAACGACCGCAAGCAATTATCCGATCGTTCACGATTACTACGATCCCAAGTTTCACTTTCCCGATGCGGTACGCACCTTCTGCACCAATTCGGGCTGTGCGCGGGTGGTGCTCGAGCGCTACCAGGGGTTCAGCCTGGTCAACGGCCATGCCTTCTCCGAAGAAAAGGCCCCCAACAACCTGGTGAACTTCGCCCTGCTCAAGACCATCGGCTTGATGGATCCGGTACGCAGCGGCCAACAGATGGCGGTCTTCCTCGGTCGGCTGGCCAACGAGATCGGCGGCGGCCAGCCGCTGATGCAGCGGGTCGGTGATTTCCGCATGGGGAAACGCTCAACCGCGGCGACCTTCAACCAGGATCTCTATGCGTTCCCGCCGAGCTGCCCGGTGACCGCCGGTGACCTCGGGCTCGCCGTGCCGGCCAAGATCATGCGCCATATCTGGGCCGCGCTGAAAAAACTCGACAATATCGTGCCCGGTGTCCTTCACCCGAGTACCATCATGTACTATCCCGAGATCAAGATGTACGCTAACAAGCCGACCTTCCTCGACCGCCATTTCCGGGTCAGCCGAAACCTCTACATGATCGGCGACGGCGCCGGTACTTCGCGCGGCATCACCGGTGCATGGGCCAGCGGCATCAGGGCGGCGGAGGGCGTCCTGCGGGGGTGGGGTCCCATCGAAAAGACGCCCTCTTGACTGCGGGCGGTTCGGCAGCAAAAGCTCTCAGCCTTTGCGCCGGCTCTCTCTGAAATGAAGCCGCGAACCATGGCGATTCGCGGCTTTTTGACTGAGGGCCGGGGTTGTCTGGTCAACGGGCCGCCAGGAGGATCCGCACGATCGAGACCACCTTGCCGATGTCGTTCTTCGGCAGATAAGCCGCGCAGCCGTGCTTTCTGGCCTCTTCCTTGGTGACGTTGTGCTGGGTCAGCATGATGACCGGCGTGAAGCGGTCAATGCGGTTTTTCGCCCGGATGTACTGAGCGAACTGGAAGCCGTTCATGCCGGGCAGATGCAGGTCGGTGATGATGAGGTCGAATCTGCTGCTGGCCGTTGCCGGGGCTTCCTGCTGCGCATCTTCGATCAGGTGGATGGCCGCTTCGGCGGACTGGGCGGTTGCAAGGGTAAAACTTTTGCCAAGGGCATCGCCCAGAACTTTCAGGAAAAACGGCTCATCATCGACGATCAGGATTCTCTTCATGCGCTGTCCTGACTGGCATGGTGCGCGGCAGCCAGCCCTTGGTCTGGCGGTGTTGCCGCGGATTTTGACCGGACCCGGCGGGCTGGCACGGTCATGATTTTTCCCTTATGTAATTCTAATGGTATGACGCTGGGATGTCCAAGCGAATTTTACCGGGCTGCCGTGAAACCGCATCGTGGCGTTTTGATTTTTTCAGCGTAAGCGTGTAAGGTTTCCGTTGATAGCGCGGGTTGACAGCCTGCCCCGAAGGGCTTGATCCTGCTTTGCGCAGGGGCGTAAGGGGCGTGTCTGCTGTCAGTTGCAGGTCTGCAAACCAGCCAGGACTTGCCTGTGGCAAGTCCTCCTAGTCATGGAGGTGGGGGGCGTTGACCGTATCTCTTGAAAATCGCCGCACATTGCTGGCCGATCTGCTCGGAGACGCTGATGCCGGGGTGCGCTCCGCCGCCGCCGGGGCCCTGGAGCAACTGGAGTCCTTGCACGAACTCGGGCCGCTGATCGCCGCCATCAAGTCGGAAAAGCGCGGGGTGCGCATCAAGGCGATCTTTGCCATGGAAAAGGTCGCTTCACCGGAAGTTTTCCCTCCCCTGATCGAACTGCTCAAGGATGTCGATTCCGACATCCGCGCGGCCGCCGTGCAGGTTCTCGGCAGCAAGGCACACCCCAAGTCGCTCAACAGCCTGGTGCGTCATCTCAAGGATCCGGCGCCGGCGGTGCGCGTCCATACGGCCGAGGCGCTGGGGCGCTTCGCCGACCCCCGCCTGGTTCCCTATCTGGCTGCCATGCTGCAGGACGACGATGAACAGCTGGTGGTCAGCGCGGCCCGTTCGCTGGGTGCGCTTGGCGCGGTGGATGCTGCCGAACCGTTGGCCGCTCTGCTGCGCGATCCGCGGGCGACAGTCAGGCGTGCCGCGGCCGAAGCCCTGGGCCAAGTGCCGCTTTAACGGTAATATCCGCGCCAGGAAAAGCATGCCGGCCGGGTCACCTGACCCGGCC
>JBFYXI010000013.1:0-12528 GCA_041310635.1 Desulfuromonadaceae bacterium
GAGATCGCGGCGCTCTGGCGCGGCCTCGGGCGGGCGCTCGCCGCCTTCGCCCTGCTCGCCGGCTCGGCCCATGCCGCCAGCTACGGCGTGCCGATCAGCAACACCGGCCACCTCACCTATGCGGTGGACGGCACCCCGCAGCCGGTCCTCGCCTCCAACACCGTCACCCTGATGGTGCGCAGCCCGGCAACAATCGAATTCCTCAAGTACGCGCCGCGCCCGGAGAGCAACGGCGAGGCGGTGCCGCTGGCGGAGACCTTCTATGACGCCGGCGGCGGCAGCTTCCTGCCGATCCCGCAACCGCCGCCAACCCTCAACCCGACGGTGCCGCTCCTCGGCGAGCCGACCTACTCCCTCGGCGAGACGCTCTACCTGAGGCTGACCGACCTCGACCAGAACCTCGACCCGACCGTGGCCGAGACTATCCTTGTCACCATCTCCTGTTCGGGAACCGGCGACATGGAGACGCTGCGCCTGACCGAGACCGGCCCGAACACCGGGGTCTTCACCGGCTACCTGCCGACCGCGGCCAGCGGCGGCGCGGGGAGCGACGGTCGCCTGCTGGTCGCCGAAAAATGCCGGTTGACCGCCCGCTACGTCGATATCAACGACGGCACCGATATCACCGCCGATGCCGCCCTGGTCGACCCCTACGGCTTCGTGTTCGACAGCCTGAACGGCGAACTGATCGACGGCGCCAACGTCACCCTGATCGACATCGCCACCGGCCTGCCGGCCACGACGGTCTACGGCAACGACGGCGACAGCCTCTACCCCTCCACCGTGATCACCGGCGGCACGGTCACTGACGCCGGCGGGGCGTTCTACCAGTTCGCCGCCGGCAGCTACCGCTTCCCCTACGTCCTCCCCGGCGACTATCGGCTGGTGGTCGAGGCGCCGCCCGGCTACACCTTCCCGACCACGGTCGCCTTCGACCGGATTCTGAGCGTCCGCCCCGACGCGGTGCTCGACCCGGCCGGTTCGCGCGGCAAGCCGTTCCCGGTGCCGGTCGGCCCGGCGATCCGCATCGACCTCCCCCTCGACCCGCTGCTCAACTACCTGTGGCTGGAGAAGTCCGTCAGCAGCGACCAGGCCACGGTCGGCGACTTCCTGCAGTACCGCCTGAAACTGGAGAACACCAGTACCGCCGTCATCGCCCCGGCGGTGACGATCAGCGACCACCTCCCCCTGGGCTTCCGCTATCAGAAGGGATCGACCCGGATCGCCGGCCAACGCGCCCCCGATCCGGCAATCAGCACCGACGGCCGCACCCTCACCTTCACGGCGGGCGACCTGCCGCCGGAAGGGACGCTCGAGATGACCTACGTCGTGGAGGTCGCCGCCGGCGCCAGGGTTGGCCAAGCCACCAACCGGGCGCAGGCCGGCGACGGCAACGGCGCCCGCTCCAATGTTGCCAGACGGACGGTGGAGGTCAGGGAACTGTTCTTCCGCGACAAGGTCTTCCTCCTCGGCCGGGTGCTGACCGGGAGCTGCGAGCAGGACGACATGGAGATGGCGGGGATCCCCGGCGTGCGCATCTACCTCGAGGACGGCACCTATGTGGTCACCGACCGCAACGGCAGGTACCACTTCGAGGGGGTGGAACCGGGGACCCACGTGGTTCAGCTCGACCTCGCCACCCTCCCCCCGGGCTTCGCCATGCTGCCGTGCGAAGAGTCGAGCCAGTCGGCCGGCCGCGACTTCTCACGCTTTGTCGATCTCAAGGGGGGGACGCTCTGGCAGGTCAACTTCTACGCTGCCCCCCAAGGGCCGCTCATCGGCGACGTCATCCTGGGACTCGGCTCCGCGCGCGACGGGAACCTCGTCACGCTGCGCGCCGAGGTCAAGGCCAGCGCCGTGCCGGTCGACAATCTGCGGGTGACGCTGATGCTGCCGGACGGCGCCGAGTACCTCCCCGGATCGGCCCGCCAAAACGGCCAGGCGATCGTCGATCCGGCGGTCACGGCCGGGACCATGACCCTGCGCCTCCCCCGTCTTGAAGCCGGCGCGGCCGGCGAATTCTCAGTGCAGACCCGTCTGGGCGGCGGTGGGGAACTCCCCGCCAGGGCGCTGCTGACCTTCGACACACCGACCGGCCAGAACCAGCGCACCCCGGTGGTCGAGCACCCCCTGCGCACCCTCGCCGACAACGCCGCCGTCCCTCGCGGCGCAGCGCCATCGGCCACGGCCAGCGCCGCCACTAACGGCCCTGCCCCCGAGGCGGCCCGCCTCGCGCCGTTGAGAAAAACCGCCCCCGAACCGCTCAAGCCGCCGACCCTCGATGCGCTGCTGAGGGCACCGGGCACCGAGCGGGAGATCGTCTGGCCGATCGAGAACTTCGTCCCGGAGATTCCGAATCTCGAGGTCGTGATCCGTCACCGCCGCGGCGAGCAGGTCGTCCTCTTTCTCAACGGCAGTCAAGTCCCGGTGCTCAACTTCGACGAAAGCAAACCCGTACCGGGGAGTGACCTGATGCTCTCGAGCTGGGCGGGGGTCGACCTTGTCGAAGGACTCAACCGGATCGACGGAGTGATCCATGATCCGGCCGGCAACGAGGTGTCCCGCCTGAGCCGCGAACTCCGGTATGTCACCGGGCTGGGGAAGATCGCATGGCTCGAGGAAGATTCCGAGCTGCTGGCCGACGGCATCCGCCCGCCGGTCATCGCGCTGCGCCTGACCGACCGGGACGGCAACCCGCTGCGCCCGGGATTGCAGTTCGACTACCGGGTCTCCCCCCCCTATCAGGCTCTGCGTGACCCGGCCACCGAGGCGCTGGTCGCATCGGCCGGCGGCGGCAAGCTGGTGACCGGAGCCGATGGCATCGCCTACGCCCAACTCGAGCCGACCACCCGAACCGGACAGGTCACCCTGACCATGACCCTCGCGGATGGCCCCCGCGAGATCAAGGCCTGGCTCAAACCCGCCGCGCGCGACTGGATCCTGGTCGGCTTCGCCGAGGGGACGCTTGGCTACAACACCATCAGCAACAACCTGGTCAGTGCCGAGGAGTCCGGCGTCGAGGAACATGGCTACACCGACGGCCGGGTCAAGTTCTTCGCCAAGGGGGCGATCAAGGGGGAGTGGCTGCTGACCTTGGCCTACGACTCCGACAAGCCGAATCTCGACGGCGACAGCCTGCAGCAGAGGATCGACCCGGACACCTACTATCCGCTCTACGGCGACGAGACCCTCCAGGATTACGAAGCCTCCAGCGCCCGGGACATCTACGTCAAACTGGAGCGCGACCAGTTCTACGCTCTGTTCGGCGACATGCAGACCGACCTGAACCGGACCGAACTCTCGGTCTACGTGCGCAGCCTCAACGGCTTCAAAACGGAGCTGCAAAGCGAGCGTTTCGACTTGACCGCCTTCGTCGCCGATACCCGGCAGGCCTTCGTCAAGGACGAGATCCGCGGCGACGGCACCTCCGGACGCTATCCCCTGTCGCGCCGCGACCTGGTGATCAACTCCGAGCAGGTGACGATCGAAATCCGCGACCGCTTCCACAACGAGGTGATCGTCCGGGAAGAGACGCTGAGCCGCCACGTCGATTACGACATCGACTACAACGACGGCACCCTCTGGTTCAAGCGCCCGATCCCGAGCAAGGATCAGGAGTTCAACCCGATCTTTATCGTAACCCGCTACGAAGTCGAGGGTTCCGGCAAGGCCAACCTCAACTACGGCGGCCGGGCCGCGGTCAGACTGCTCGATCAGCGCGTCGAGATCGGCGCTTCCCATGTTCACGAAGACAACGGCACCGGCAAAGGCGATCTCTACGGCGCCGACCTGACCGCGCAACTGACGCCGAAAACCGCGTTCCGCGCCGAGGCTGCGACGACCTCCGTCGAGGATATCGATGGAGACGAACGCAAGGGCGACGCCTGGCTGGCGGAGATCGTCCATGCGGGCGAGCAGTTCGCGGCCCGCGGCTACCTGCGCGAACAGGAGGCGGATTTCGGTCTCGGCCAGCAGAACGGGGGAACCGATGGCCTCCGCACCTACGGCATCGACGGCAGCTACAATATCACTCCGCGCTGGAGTCTGGCCGGTGAGGCCTATCGTCAGGAGAATCTGGAGACGGCCGCCAGACGTGACGTCGGCCAGGTCCAACTCGGCTATCGGGATCAGGGTTACGGGCTGTTTGCGGGGTTACGCGAAGCCCGCGATCGCTTCGACGACGGCGAAACCCGGAGCAGCGTACAGATGATGGCCGGAGGGGACGTGACCCTTTTCAAGCGACTGACGCTGCGCGCCACCCACGAGCAGTCGCTCGGCGGCAGCGATGAGAATGCCGACTTCCCGACCCGGACCCTGCTCGGCGCCGACTGGCAGCTGACCAGGAATCTCGGCGTCTTCGCCGAACAGGAATTCACCTGGGGCGACCGCGAGGACACCAACGCCACGCGGGTCGGCTTCAAGAGCACACCGTGGCAGGGAGGAGCGCTCAGCAGTGCGGTAACGCGGGAATTGAGCGAAAACGGCGAGAGGCTCTTCGCCCTCTTCGGCCTCGGGCAGAGCTGGCAGGTCAATCCGAACTGGAGCATCGACTTCGCTATCGACCGCAGCTATACGATCAGGGACGAAGCGCCCGGCGAGCGGGTCAACCCCGACGTACCGCCAGCAAGCGGCCACGACCTCCCCAACCGGAGCTACCTTGGCAACACTGACGATTTTACCGCCGTCTCCCTCGGAACCACCTACCGGGCCGCGACCTGGCAGTGGACCAATCGCCTGGAGACCCGGCAGAGCGATAGCGAGGACAAGGTCGGCATCGGCACCGGCATCGTGGGCGACATCCGCGCAGGGCTGGCGGCGTCCGCGCGCCTGACCGCCTTTCTCACGGACAGGGACGACGGCGGCGGGCGGGAAGAGGGCGACATCACCCTGGGGCTGGCTTACCGGCCCGATCGGAGCCGCTGGATTCTTCTCGAGCGCCTCGATGTCGAGATCGACAAGGAGGATTATGCCGGAGGGGACGACTACGAAAGCTGGCGGATCGTCAACCACCTGCATACCAGCTATCGCCCCAACCGCAAGGTGCAGACGTCGCTCTATTACGGCCTCAAGTACGCGTGCGACACCTTTGATGGCGACACCTATGACGGCTTCACCGACATGCTGGCCCTGGAAAGCCGCTACAACATCAGCAAGCGTTGGGACGCCGGCGTCAATGGCGCAGCCCTGCACTCCTGGAACAGTGCCCAGATCGACTACAGCGCCGGCGCCTCCATCGGCTTTCTGGCGATGACCAATGCCTGGGTCAGCATCGGTTACAACCTGGTCGGCTTCGAGGACGACGACTTCTCCGCGGCCAACTACACCGCCCAGGGGGCCTATGTGAAGTTCCGGGTCAAGTTCGATCAGCAATCGGTCAAGGAAGCGGTGGAGTGGTTCACCCGCTAGTCAGCCCCCCCTCTATCGGTTATACCCATGTCACGGCTTGACAAGTTCGAAATTTCCGATAGAAATTTAACTGTTTTCGCCAGCAACACGTTTCTGTCAACAGGCAACTGGGGCTTGAATCGCAGCCCTTATCCCAAGCAAGGAGTGGCGCTATGGACCAGAAGGAGTTGAAGCAGATCCTCGCCGGACTGGGGGTGGCCACCCTGGTCTCCGCGGTCGGGGTGGCCGTCCCCGGCCATCTTCTCGCGAGCAGCGGCTGAGGCGGAAAACCAGACGGCACGGTCGGTGCCGACAAGGCCAGCAGTTCCGGAACCAGCGGCTGCGGCGGCAAAAAAGCGGGTGAGGGAGGCGTCGATCTTTCCAAGTGCCCGGAGCAGGGAGAGATGAGCGATGAGTGCCGCAAGGCCAGGGAGGCGGAAGCGAAAGCCAAGGCCGAACAGGAAAAGATGGCACCCAAGCCGGGCGGCAGTGGCTGAGGCGGCAATAAATGATTGATGCCGTCGGCATCGAACAACAGCTGGCTGAAAATTCCCAGGGTTTGACGTATGATCGGATTGGTCCCGGCGCGAAGCCGGGCCAATCCGGTTTTTCGTCATGGCCGCCGGCTACGCAAGGGAACGGGAATGTCCGCTGATCTGCAGAAAATCTTCCCCGCCTGTGCGAAACACCTGCCGTCCCGGTTCTGGCAGGAACATGCCGCCCGGGCCGAGCCCGGAGACGTCCCGGAACTGGTTGCTTCCCATGGTTCATCAAGTCGAGCTCCGGGCTACCTGGCCGACCTGGCGAGGGCGGAGCTGGCCAGGCACCTGCTCAAAAGCACCCCCGACAGCAGCGCCCCGGCGGACCTCGACGGCTACCGGATCAACCCCTGCCTGTCCGCGGTCAACGTCAGCTGGCATCCGCTGCTGCCATTGCTCGACGACGAAGAGGCAACGCCGGCACCGGAACCGAAAGTGCTGCTGTTCTGGAAGGCTCCGCAGGCCGGCGGGAACCGCGAGGCGGTGGCCACGGCCGCTGACCTGCTGGCGCTGAAAATCGTTGCCGAACGCCTCGATCCCCTGGTGGTGGCCAAAGAGACCGGGCGCCCGGTTGGTCTCATCGATGCCACGCTAGACCAGGCCGTCGCCCGCGGCCTGTTGTTGACCGCGCCATCCGGGCTGCAGCGGCAGACGGCTGACGTTCCAACCCCGCATCCCGTTCCGGACCGCTATCGCGTTGCTGAAGTCTTCACCCTGCAGTGGCACATCACCCACCGGTGCGACCTGCATTGCCGCCACTGCTATGACCGCAGCCGCCGCGACGATGTGCCCCTGGAGCAGGGGCTCGACATCCTCGACCAGCTGCGTGACTTCTGCCGCCGGCAGCGCGTCCACGGCCAGGTGTCCTTTTCCGGGGGCAACCCTTTCCTGCACCCGGACTTCCTTTCTTTCTATCAGGCGGCTCGCGACCGCAACCTGACCCCGGCCATTCTCGGCAACCCGGTCAGCGAAGCACGCCTCGACCAGGTTCTGCGGATTGAGAGACCGGTATTCTACCAGGTCAGCCTGGAAGGTTTGCCCGAGCACAACGACTTGATCCGCGGCACAGGCAACTTTGCCGCCGTGCTGGACTTCCTCGACCTGCTGAAACAGAAGCAGGTCTACGCGATGGTCATGCTGACCCTGACGCGCGCCAACCTGGACCAGGTGTTGCCGCTGGCCGAACGACTCCGCGGGCGGGCCGACCTGTTCACCTTCAACCGGCTGGCCATGGTCGGCGAAGGGGCCAACCTGGAAACCCCCGGCCCGGAGGAGTACCGCACGTTTGTCGGGGCATACCTGAAGGCCCGCGAGGGCAACCCGGTCATGGCCCTGAAGGACAGCCTGATCAATATCCCCCTGGCGCAGGACGGACGCGAACTGTTCGGCGGCTGCACCGGTTTCGGCTGCGGGGCGGCCTTCAATTTCGTTTCGCTGCTGCCGGACGGCGAGGTGCACGCCTGCCGGAAGTTCCCCTCGCCGATCGGTGACATCAACCGGCAGTCTCTCGAGGAGATCTATCGTTCGGCGGCGGCCGGCGCCTACCGCCGCGGCTGCCACGAATGTGACGGGTGCCGGGTGCGCGCCGTCTGCGGCGGCTGTCTCGCGGTGGCTTTCGGCTGCGGGCTGGACCCGCTGGCCAGGAAAGATCCGGCATGCTTCATCGAGGGCTGAAAGGCTGAGGGGAACTGCGGGGGCAGGCCAGGAAGAGCTCGAGGGGACAGCCACCAGGCCGTCCCCTCGTCCATTGCAGGCAAAGCGCCGCGCTGACCGGCGCAGGCGACCGACTACAGGTGCGCCGCCTTGTTCTTCAGGTAGTCAGCCACCCCTGCGGCATTCGGCTTCATCCCTTCGTCTCCCTTGTTCCAGCCGGCCGGGCAGACCTCGCCGTACTTCTCGGTGAACTGCAGGGCGTCGACCATGCGCAGCATCTCGTCGACGTTGCGCCCCAGCGGGAGGTCGTTGACCACCTGGTGACGGACCTTGCCGTCCTTGTCGATCAGGAACGAACCGCGATAGGCCACGCCGGCACTCTCGAATTCGACGTCGTAGGCCTGACAGATCTGGTGCTTGACATCGGCCACCAGCGGGTAGGTGACGGCACCGATGCCCCCCTCATCGACCGGGGTGTTGCGCCAGGCGACATGGGTAAACTGCGAGTCGATGGAGCAGCCGATCACCTGGACGTCGCGCGCCTCGAACTCCTTGATGCGCTTGCTGAAGGCGATCAGTTCGGTGGGGCAGACGAAGGTGAAGTCGAGGGGGTAGAAAAACAGCACCACGTACTTCCCCTTGTAATCGGACAAGTTGAAGTCGGCCTTGATCGAGCCGTCGGGCAGGACCGCGGCGGCAGTGAAATCGGGAGCCTGCTTGCCAACCAGAACACTCATGAAAAATCTCCTTTCGTATCGAAAAGTGCGGGATAGAACCAATGTGCCCGACATTCTATCGATTCACGCGAGACTGTCAAGATAAATATGACTGTTTTAGTAATATTTGTTGGGTCAGAAAAACCATGACGGAAAACCCGTAATGGCCTCGTTGTTACGGTTTCTTCGTTACTGCACCTTCGTACCTCTTACACCTCTCTCCTCACGCCTCACTTCTTCCTGCTGCGCGGATGGGCCTTGTCGTAGACCGCCATCAGCTGGTCGACGCTGACCTGGGTGTAACGCTGGGTGGTGGAGAGGGAGGCATGGCCGAGCAGCTCCTGGATGGCGCGCAGGTCGGCGCCGCCGTCGAGCAGGTGGGTGGCGAAGGAATGGCGCAGGGCATGCGGCGAGATATCCTTGAGCAAGCCGGCCTTGAGCAGGCGGACCTTGAGATGGCGCTGCACGCTGCGCGGGGTCAACCGGCCGCCGCGATGGTTGACAAACAGCGGCTGGTCGTCGCCGACCGCGCCGCGGGCCTCGAGATAGGCACACAGGGCGGCGTGGGCCTTGCGCCCGACCGGCACGATCCGCTCCTTGCGCCCCTTGCCGAGCACCCTCACCAGGTTTTCGCGCAAATCGAGAGCCTCGACATTCAGGCCGGTGAGTTCACTGACGCGCAGACCGCTGGAGTAGAGCAGCTCGAGGATCGCCCGGTCGCGCAGGGCAAGGGTGCTGGTGCCGTGGCCGCGCTCCATCAGGGCCGCGGCTTCGTCGACCGAAAGGGTCTTGGGGAGGTAGCTGTTGCGTTTCGGCGTCGCCAGCCCCTCGGCCGGGTTCGCGTCCAGCAGCCCCTCGCGCCTGAGGTAGCGGAAGAAGGTGCGCAAGGTCGAGAGCTTGCGGGCGAGGGAGGAGCGCTGGTGGTGTTTATGCAGTTCCGCCAGGTAACGGCGCAGCAGCAGGTGGTCCAGCCGCTGCAGGGCCGCCGCATCGGCTCCGCCCTGGCCGGCGAGGAACTCCCGAAAGGCATTCAGATCTCGCACATACGCGGCACAGGTGTGCGGCGAGAGGTTGCGTTCCACGGCCAGATGCCGGGCGAAGCGGTCGATCCAGGTCTGCATGGAAGACAGCTTAGCATAGTCGCCGGCCTCTTCGAAAGGAGCCGGTTGACGGTTCCCGGCGCATGCGTTAATTTCGCTGCATGTTGGCAACCATCAGCATCCTGGTCATGCTGTCAGTCGCAGCTGTGCTGGTCCTCGCCGCGGGGGTGCTGGCCTTGTCAGTCGTCCTCAGCTTCGGCATCGCCTGGTACGATCGGATCCATGCCGATCCTGCCGTTGCGGCGGAGCGCAACTACGGCTTTGCCGCGCGACTGATGCTGGCCGAAGTCGTCTGCCTGCTTGCCACCCTGCTGCTCCGGCCCCTCGGCTGGCTGCCCGCGGGGTTTGCCGCCAAACCGGCGCGGCGCCCTCCGGTGATCCTGCTGCACGGCCTGTTCCAGAACCGCAGCTGCCTGCTCCCGCTGCAGTGGCGCCTGCGGGCGGCCGGCTTCGACCGGGTGGTCAGCGTCAACACCCCCGCCTGGCTCGACTTCGATACGCTGACCGACAGGGTGCGCCGCACCGTGGACCAGGTGCGCTCCGCCACCGGGGCACGGCAGGTGCACCTGGTCGGCCACTCCATGGGCGGGATTCTCGCCCGCAATTTCATCCAGCAGCAGGAGGGCGCGTCGCTCATCGCCAGCTGCATCACCCTCGGCTCGCCGCACCGGGGCTCGAAACTGGCGCCGTTCGCCGTTTCCCGCCTGGGGCGGAGCCTGTTGCCAGGCTCGCCACTGCTCACCCGCCTGAACGCTGCCCCGCTGCCGGCCGGCGTGGGCTTTACCGCCATCTACTCCCGCCATGACAACATCATCGTGCCGATGGAAAACGCCCGCCTTGACGGGGCGGCCAACAGGGAACTGAGCGGAATCGGCCATACCGCAATGCTTTTTTCGAAGCAGGTCGCTGAAGAGGTGGTAAAGGCCTTGAATCGTCAGGGGTGAGAAGTAAGGAGTGAGGTGAAGTCCATGCCCGACATAGTGAACATTTTTCCCCGAAGGTCACGCCTTTCTCCTCACCCCTCACTCCTCGCGGAGGTTTCATGACCACCATCACCATCGACACCCGCCAACGCGTCGAGCTGATCGACATCACCGCCCAGGTGCGCGGGGCGGTCCGTGCCAGCGGCATTGCCGAGGGGCTCGCGGTGGTCTGCACCCCGCACACCACCGCCGCTGTCACCATCAATGAGAACGCCGACCCGGACGTGGCCCGCGACCTGCTCGCGGCGCTGAACAAGCTGGTGCCCTTCGACGATCATTACCGGCATGCCGAGGGGAACAGCGCGGCGCACGTCAAGAGCAGCCTGGTCGGCGCCAGCCAGATGCTGATCGTCAGCGGCGGCGCGCCGCTGCTCGGCACCTGGCAGGGGCTGTGGTTCTGCGAGTTCGACGGCCCGCGGCGCCGCCAGGTCCAGGTCAAGGTGCTCGGCACATGACACTGCCGGTCTCGCTGCAGCCGCTGGCCGATTACGACCCGGTCCGGGTGCGGGACGCGCTGCTCGCGGTGCTGGAGCCCCTCGGCGGGATGGCGGCCTTCGTCCGCCCCGGCCAAAAGGTCCTGGTCAAGCCGAACCTGCTGGCCGGCAAGCCGCCAGACCGGGCGGTCACCACCCACCCGGAGATTGTCCGCCAGGTCATTCTGCTGGCCCAGGCCGCCGGCGGCAGCGTCACTGTCGGCGATTCTCCGGGAATCGGCCATCCCGAGGCCGTCGCCCGCAAGTGCGGCATTCTCCAGGTCGTCGAAGAAACCGGCGCAGGTTTCGCTCCGTTTGTCGAATCGGTGCCGGTGAGGGTGAGCGAAGGGACCTTCCATCGGCTCGAGGTGGCCCGCGCAGTGCTCGACGCCGAAGTGATCATCAATCTGCCCAAGCTCAAGACCCACCAGATGATGGGTTTCACCGGTGCGGTCAAGAACCTGTTCGGGGTGGTGGTCGGCATGCGCAAGGTACGCCTGCACCTGCAGGCCGGTGCTGACCCGGCGTTCTTTGCCCTGATGCTGCTGGAGCTTGCCGAACGCTTTCCGCCGGCCCTGTCGATCATGGACGCGGTGGTCGGCATGGAGGGGAACGGTCCCGGCAGCGGCGACCCGGTGCCGATCGGGGCGCTGCTGGCCTCCGCGCACCCGCTGGCCCTCGACACCACGGCCGTCGCCCTGGTCGGGTTGACCGAAAAACAGGTCTGGACGCAGCGCGTGGCGCGCGAGACCGGTCGCCCCGGCAGCCGACTGGAGGAGGTCACCATCATCGGGCCGCCGCTGGCCAGTCTGCGTCCCGGGCGGTTTCGTCCGGCGCCGCGCGCGGATGTGGGTTTCGGTCTGCCGGCACCGCTGAAGCGCGCGCTGCGCGATCTGTTGACCGCCCGCCCGGAAATTTCGGCGACCTGCGTGCGCTGCGGCGACTGCGTGCGCCACTGCCCGCCGCAGGTCATGACCCTCGACGCGCGCGGCGTGCAGATCGACCACCGCAAGTGCATCCGCTGTTTCTGCTGCCAGGAACTCTGTCCCCATGGCGCCATTCTGACCCGCCAGGGAGCCCTGCTGCGCCTGGCCTCGTTCCTCGGCGGACGAGGCTGACAAACAGCGTAAATCAGCTATACTCGGAGCATCCCGAGGAGGCTGCCATGATCCGAAACATCCACCCGCTACGCCTGTTGGCGACCGTACTGCTGGGACTGGCCCTGACCGGCTGTGCGGCGCTCCGCCCGGACCCGCCACAGGTTCAGCTGGCGGGGCTGCAGGTCAGCGATCTGTCGCTGAGCCACGCCAACTTCCTCGCCACCTTGAGCCTTTACAATCCGAACAGGACGGCCCTCGACATCGAAGGGCTCCAATTCGCCCTGTTTCTCGACAAGGTGCAGGTTGCCTCCGGCAAGACGGCCAAGGCGTTCAGCATCCCCGCCGAGCAGACCGGCACCGCAGACCTGCGGCTCGCCGCCAGCTTCACCGACCTGTTCCGCCTGGCGCGGAAGCTCAAGGGACTCGACGAAATGCCGTTCCGTATAGTCGGCGACGTGCGCATCGGCGGCCCCGGCTTCTTGTGGATCACCGTGCCGATCGACACCGAGGGGACCGTCCCTCTCGGCGGCGTCCTTGGCGAGATCTTTGCCGAGCCCGGGGAATTCTGGCGCGAACCGG
>JBFYXI010000017.1:0-11176 GCA_041310635.1 Desulfuromonadaceae bacterium
TTCCCCCTTTGCCACCACGCACCCAAACCAGCCGTCGCTCCCAGTCGACATCGGCCAGAGTCAGCCGCGCCGCCTCGGAAACCCGCAAGCCACACAGATAGATCAGCCGCAACGCCATGGCTACCACCGGGCTGCGAATATAGCCCAGAATCGTCCGAACTTCGGCTTGCGACAGGACCACCGGCAGCTTCTTGCTCTTGGCCGGGCGCACCAGATCCAGAAAGGCCCATTGGCGCAGCAAGGTCTTGGTGAAAAAAAACTTGATGCCGTAAAGGTAAATCCGGACCGTGCTGGGTGCCGCTTTGCGCTCGTTGATCAAATGAAGAAAGAAGGCCCGCACCTCGTCCTCGTTCAACCCGTCAGGAGAGCGCCGGTAGTGCTTGGCCAGCCCCCTGACTGCCATCAGGTAGCTGTGCTGGGTCTTCTTGCTGTACCCGGCCAGTTGCAGGTCGGCGGTCATTCGTCGTCTGAGTTCTGTCATGAGTTGTCTCCTTCGTGAAATGGACCGCGAAATGCGGCGCCATGACGTTATCACGAAGGCTTTACCCAACGACCCAGCCGCAAAAACGACGAAGGCAACTCCACCTGGAATTGCCTTCGATTCTCTCTACCGCGTAGCGGTTTAGTTCAACAAGTAATTAGACGGAAAAATCGCATCATAAAATTCCGCAGTGAGGTACCGGTGTTTAAAGGATTTTTAAAAAGAAAATCAACCATCTGCAGGGCCCCCCTCACAAATATGGTTGATGCTGAAACCGCCGGATTGTTGAGCCGGCGATGTGGGATTTCAGGCTGCAAGGCCGTCACTCCCGGAACTTGATTTTTATAGCATTTTAACGTTTACTTTAAAAGCTTGAATTCATTGCAGTACTTGTCATGCCATCGGCTTAGGAGGGAACATGGAAAAGCCCCGTCTCCTGGACCAGGTTCGGTCCGTCATTCGGATTCGTCATTACAGTCGCCGCACCGAGGACGCCTACACCTACTGGATCCGCCAGTTCATCCTTTACCATCACAAACGCCACCCGCTGGAGATGGGGAAGGTGGAGGTCGAAACGTTCCTCTCCTGGCTGGCGGAAGCGCGCAACGTGGCGGCGTCGACGCAGAACCAGGCGCTATGCGCCATCCTCTTTCTCTATCGCGAGGTGCTGCAGGTCGAGATCGGCTGGCTGGAGGGGGTGACGCGCGCGAAAAAGCCGAAGCGGCTGCCGGTGGTACTGACCCGAGACGAAGTGCGTGCCCTGCTCGACAGCATGGAGGGGACACCGTGGCTGGTTGCGGGGCTGCTCTACGGTGCCGGGCTGCGCCTGCTCGACGCATTGCGGCTGAGGGTGCAGGATGTCGATTTCGCCGCCGGCGAACTGTTGATCCGCGACGGCAAGGGGGGGAAGGACCGGCGCACCATGCTGCCGCAGGCGCTGGTTCCCCACCTGCGGCGCCACCTGGAGCATGTCCGCCAGCAGCACGTCAACGACCTCGCCCAGGGATTCGGCAGCGTCTGGCTGCCGCATGCCCACGGCCGCAAGGACCCGAACGCGCACCGGGAATGGCGCTGGCAGTACGTCTTCTCGGCGGCGACGCGCCATCATGACGTGCAGGCAGGGGAGTGGCGACGCCAGCACCTGGACGAGTCGGTGGTGCAGAAGGCGGTCAAGGCGGCGGCAAGCCACGCCGGGATCGTCAAGAAGGCCGGCCCGCACACCCTGCGCCACTGCTTCGCCACGCACCTGCTGGAAGACGGCTACGACATCCGCACGGTGCAGGAACTGCTGGGCCATGCCGACGTCAAGACTACGATGATCTATACTCACGTGTTGAACCGGGGAGGGCAGGGGGTGCGCAGCCCGCTGGATCGGGCAGGTTAGTCCTTGCTCTTTGGGCTGTTGCTCACTGAAATCAACTCAGCCGGTCCCGTCCGGACCGACGGCTTCCTCTTCACCGTCCAAAATTTGCTCGCAAAATTTCTAAACTTCCGGGCTTCCGCGCCCGGACTGCGGCCAAACTTTTCCACGGCGAAAAGTTTGGATCAAACGCCGTGGATCCCCTGTCGTCTTGCCCGCCATTGCGCTACGCGCGATGGCGGGTTCCCTCCGCCGGACAGATGAATGCCGGCCGGACAAAAACTCGCTACGCTCAGACAGTTTGTCCGGCTGATCGACATTCATCCATCCGGCTCCGGCGGCGACGGCACGGGGAGTTGGCGAAGTTAAACGCGCGCAAAATGCTGAATGTCGATCTTTCGGGGCAATGGCGAACCCTGTAGACGGCCGCGGGGCCCCAAGTGGATGGGCCCCGCAAAAGGTTGGCAGGACTGAGGTGGTCCCGGTACGGTGGCAACGTCGAACGAAGCAAACGACCATGCCCTCCGCGAGGAGAAGGCGTTTCTGCTTACTCTTTTCGCCGGAAAAGAGTAAGGCGCCGTCCGGGGGCGCAACCCCGGGGCAAAGTTACGATTGGCAGGACTTTTGGTTGTCTGGCGGAAAAGGTATGGTGCAAAATTAGTTCCCCGGCACTTGTCCTTAGCCCGTCTGACAACGACACTGTCGCCACACTCCGGAGACCCTCCCATGCGCCTGCCGCACCCATTAATCGAAGGCCGCCTGCTGCGCCGCTACCAGCGCTTTTTCGCCGAAGTCGAACTTGCCGACGGCACTGTGGTGACGGCGCACACGCCGAACACTGGCAGCATGCGCCAGTGCGCCGTGCCCGGCCACCGCGTGCTGCTCTCCGCCAGCGCCAACCCGGCGCGCAAGCTCCCCTATACCTGGGAACTGGTCGCGGTCGCCGGCCACTGGGTGGACGTCAACACCCTGCGCGCCAACCGCGTGGTGGAGGAAGCGCTGCACGGCGGCAGGATTCCGCAATTTGCCGGTGGCACGGTGCGCGCCGAGTTCCCCTGGGGAGCGAGCCGTTTCGACTTCCTGGTGGAGCGCGCCGGCGAGCGTGTCCTGCTGGAGGTCAAGAACGTCACCCTCTGTTGTGGCGAGACGCAGGCCTGCTTCCCCGATGCGGTGACCGAGCGGGGCCAGAAGCATCTGCGCGAGCTGCTGCGGGCGAAAGGGGAAGGGTGGCGGACGGCGGTGCTCTTCCTGGTGCAGCGCGGCGAAGCCGATAGCTTCACCCCGGCCGACGCCATCGACCCCGAGTACGGCCGGCTGCTGCGCGGGGCGGTGGCCGGCGGGGTCGAGGCGCTGGCCTTGCGCACCAGGGTTACGCCGGAAGCGGTGACTATCGACCGGGAACTACCGGTGCTGCTTTGAGTTGAGGGGGGGGTTCAGGTTATCAGGTTCGGCAGCTCGTCGGTGTCGTCGTGCCGTGGCGGGAACTTTTCGGCGAGCAGGTCGCCGCAATCGGCGATCGCCTCGCACAGGGCGTCGGCGGTGCGTCCCTGCCGGATGCCGGCGGTGACCAGGTTGGCGATGCGCTGCCAGGTTTCGGGGGGGACGGCGTGGTGGATGCCGTGGTCGGCCAGCACCTGGACGCGATGTTCGAAGAGGCAGATCAGGATGAGGATGCCGGTTCCCTCCCGGGTGCGGTGCAGACCATGGTCGAGGAATTCGGTCTTGGCCCGCTCCGCCACCTCGGCGTCGAGTTCCGCCGGGTGGATCAGCAGGCGCAACAGGGGCGGGCAGGCGCGCAGCAGCAGCCGGCCCGGCCAGTAGCCGAGCAGGAAGATGGCCAGAAAGACCCACAGTGAGCCGTCGAACAGCCACCAGCCGGCATTGGCCGCGACCGCCAGGGCCAGCAGCCCGCCCCCCTGGATCTCGGCGCGCGGGTAGCCGTGGGCGGCGTCGACCACCAGCGGCACGATCTCGCCACGGGTGCGCAGCTCAACTGCCCGCACCGCGGCTTCGATGCGCTGTTTTTCCTCCGCGTTGAAAAACTCCACCGCCTTTTTCATCTGGTTGCCATATCCTTGCCAGCTTCTAGTCTCCAGGCCCAAGCCCCCGGTTTACCATCGCCCGGACGCTCCGCCGCCGCCGAAGCCCCCGCCGCCGAAACCACCGAAGCCGCCCCCGCCACCACCGCCGAAGCCCCCGCCCCCGCCATAAAAACCGCCACGGCGGTGACTCCCCCGTCCGCCGGCAAACATGCGCAAAATCCCCGGGCCGAGGAACAACAGCCAGATCAGGGCTTCATAGGGGAAACGCTGCTTCTTCTGCCGTGCCGCCGGGTCCCCGGTGTAGGCGCCGCGGGTGGCCTCGACCATGGCTTGGACACCGGCCTTGACGCCGCCGTCGAAATCGCCGGTCTTGAAGCGCGGCACGATCTCCTGGTCGACGATCCGCCCGGCGAGCAGGTCGGTGAGGCGGTCTTCCAGGCCGTAGCCGACTTCGATCCGTACCGCCCGCTCTTCTTTGGCCACCAGCAGCAGGGCGCCGTTGTCCTTCCCTTTTTGACCGATCCCCCAGCTCTGGGCGACGCGAATGGCATATCCCTCCAGATCCTCCCCCTCCAGGGAGGGCACGGTCAGTACGGCGATCTGGGTCGAATCGCTGCGCGCGAAGCCGGCGAGGAAACTCTCGACCTGCTGGCGGGCGCCCGGCGACAACAGCCCGGCGGTGTCGTTGACGTGACCACGCGCCGGGGGAATAGCCGGGCCGGCAAAAACGCTCTCCACCGCCAGCAGCAGGACGGCGAGGAGCAGCAGCAGCGGGCGCAGGCGCACTAGAACTTGACCTTGGGCGCCTCGGCGGCGCCGGCGTCAGCCTTGAACGGTTCCTTGCGCTCGAGCTTGAGGAGGAAGTTGTTGGTCAGATTGTTGGGGAAGACCCGGATCGAGCTGTTGAACACCTGCACGGCCTCGTTGTAGCGCTGGCGCGCCACGTTGATGCGGTTCTCGGTCCCCTCCAGCTGGTGTTGCAGGTCGCGGAAGTTCTGGTTGGCCTTGAGGTCCGGGTAGTTCTCCGCCACCACCAGCAGGCGCGACAGGGCGCCGGAAAGGCCGCCCTGCGCGGACTGGAACTGCTGCATCTTGGCGGCGTCGCCGAGCTCGCCCGGCTTGAGGGTCACCTGGCCGACCCGGGCGCGGGCGTCGGTCACCGCCTGTAGCGTCTCCCTCTCGTGGGCGGCATAGGCCTTCACCGTCTCCACCAGGTTGGGGATCAGGTCGGCGCGACGCTGGTAGGTGGCCTCGACGTCGGCCCAGGCGCGGAACACGCCTTCCTCGTTCTGCTGAATTTCGTTGTAGCCGCAGCCGGGGAGGAGCAGGGCCAGGGCAAGAAGCAAGAGCAGGGAGAAACGGGGCATGGGCGACTCCTTTGAAAAAGTCTGAATTGTGCGTAGCTGCGCTGGCAATATAGTGACGCCTTGCCGGAGTGTAAAGGTGCCGGCGAGAAAAACCTGTCAGTCCGCGGATTCTTCGATCTCCTCCGGGGATTCCTGGGGGTCTCCCAGCAATTTGGCGGCCTCCGCCTCGGGGAGCCCTTCGACGCCACGCAGTTTGCGGTCCATGACCCGATGCCGGGTCTCGGTCTGCTCGATCTTGCTGTGCGCCTCCTCCAGTTTTTTCTTCACGGCCTGCAGGGCCACGCCGAACTTGCCGAACTCGGTCTTGACCGCGCCGAGGGTGTGCCAGACCTCAACGCTGCGCTGCTGGATCGCCAGGGTGCGGAATCCCATCTGCAGGGCGGTAAGATGAGCCAGCAGGGTGCTCGGGCCGGTAATGGTGACCTTGAAGTCGCGCTGAAGGTTGTCGATCAGTCCCGGTGCCCTGGCCACCTCGGCGTAGAGCCCCTCGGTGGGGAGGAAGATGATGGCGAAAGGGGTGGTGTGCGGCGGACAGACATACTTGCTGGACACCTCCTTGGCGCACCCCTTGATACGGCTGATCAGTTGGTTGCGGGCACTCTCCACCGCCGCCACGTCGGCGTGCTCTGCCGCCTCCTGCAGGCGTTGGTAATCCTCGACCGGGAATTTGGCGTCGATCGGCAGCCAGATCGGCGCATCACCCTGTCCCGGCAGGCGGATGGCGTATTCGACCATTTCCGCCGAACGCGGGTTGACCTTGACATTCTGTTCGAACTGTCCCGGGGCCAGCACCTGCTCAAGCATATTGCCGAGTTGGTATTCTCCCCAGGTGCCGCGGGTCTTGATGTTCGACAGGGTGCGTTTGAGGTCGCCGACGCCGTTGGCCAGCGACTGCATCTCGCCGAGGCCCTTGTGGACCTGCTCCAGACGTTCGGAGACCTGGCGGAACGACTCGCCGAGACGCGCCTCCAGGGTCTTCTGCAGCTTCTCCTCGACCATCTGCTGCATCTTTTCGAGGCGCTCGTCGTTCTTGGCCTGCAGCGACTCCAGCCGCTCCTGGACGCGCTGGCGGAGCCGATCGGCCTGCTCTGCCTGGTTGCGATTGAGCTCGTCGAGCTTTACTGCCAGCTTGGTCTCGAACTGACCGAAACTCTTGCTGCTCTCCTCGCGGCCGGCCTGGGCCTCGCGGGCGGCGGCCTCGCGCAGGGCCTGCAGGGCCTCGCTCAATTCCTTGCGGTTGAGCGCGGCCGCGTCACGGGCTTCCTGACGGGCCAGGGCTGCTTCGCTGCGAATCGCCTTTTCCAACTGCTCCTTGTGTTGGGCAAAGAGCGGTTCGGCGCCCCGTGCGAAACCCTTCGCCATCTGCTCGTCCGATGCGCCGCGGGCTGCAGCCCGCCAGGCCATCCCGGCCAGGATCATGGCAGCCAGCGCGAACAGTGCGCCCACGGCAACAAACACTTCCATTGACGACTCTCCCGGCAAAGTTCAGCAGCAGCTGGATGTTCGGGGCAAGCAGACGCCCAGATGAAGGGCCTGTCCCCGGACCCAACCTTAACAGGGCCGGCGCGGGACGGCAAGGGAACACACCGCCGCCGGTGCCGGGACAGGCCACGGGGGTGGTGTTCAACAGTCAGGGGTGGGGGGGTGGTTCAGCCTTCGCAGTAGCAGCGCAGATCTTCGGCGAAACGTTGCAGACTGTCGGGAGTCAGCCTCACCGGTTCCTGGCAGCGATCACACTGCTGGCGCCGTCCGGGGGAGAGGTCCCTGAAGGGGAGGTGGAGAGCGGTGTTGCACTGTGGACACTCGAGGTGAATCGACAGTTCCATGGGCCACTCCCTTAAGCTTGGCGATTTCTAATGACGGAGAGCCATAATGGCAAATAATTTCCCGGTTGGCAAGGGGTATTTTTACGGATTTTTGCGAAAATTCACGACAGTGCGGCCGCCAGCGTCTGCACCGCCAACCCGCCGGCTGCGGCCGCCGTGGCGCCGAAGACCAGGATGCCGTCTTCATGGCCACCCATCACCAGCAGCCCCGGCCAACCGGCCGCCGGGCAGAGCCGGCGAATTTCCTGAGCCATTGCCGGTGAGCCGTAGGGGGCGTCCGGATCGGTGGTCGGCAGGCGCAGACGTCTGGCGGCGGCAAAGATGGCAGGGCTGTGCAAGTGCATGACCCAGTCGATGCGCGGATCGGCCTGGTAGAGTACACCGTGGGAGAGGGCTTCGGAAGAGGGGCGGAGCGGGCCGCTGGCGACCACCTGGTTGGCGGCCGGGTCGCAGGCGGTGACGGTGACGTAATGTTCGGGGGAAAGCCGTTCCAGCCCGCCGGTCTGGGTGCCGCTGATGATGAAGGCATGGCCGGCAAATCGTTGCCGGCGCGCCGGCTGAGGTTGCCGAAGCCGAAACCCTGGTAGCGCGCCGGATCCTGGCCGAGCAGGCCGAGGCGCCGGAAAATCAGGCGCCAGGCGTCGAGCTCCCGCAGTTGTTCCGCCGTCGGCGGCGGGCCGGGGCGGAAGACCAGGTCGAACTTGATGACTCCTTCGCGGTCAGTCACGGCGCTGCGCGGCGACTATTCGTTGAAGTCGGCGGCAACCACGCCGGCACAGAGCGCCCTGACCAGCGCCACCACCTCCTGGTGGGCCGGATGCACCTGGTAGCGCTGCATGGCGGCCAAGTCGTCGAAGGCCGATACCAGGGCCAGATCGTAGGAGCGTTCGGAGCGGACCACGTCGCGGCCGATGCGGAACTCGCGAATCTCGCTGATCACTGCCGGCAGCCCCCGCAGTCGGGTTTCGAGTTGGACCGCTTGGGCTGCGGTGGTCTCTGGCTTGAATTTGAACAGGACGACGTGGGTCAGCATCATGGCTCCTTATGAGGGATGGTGGAAGGAAAGCTCAGTCTTGCCGGACCGCGGCGTTGCGCATGGTCACCTGGTCGTTCAGGGTCCAGAAGTCGTAAACGACGCCGATCAGCAGCAGCCCGCCGCTGACCAGCCAGAGGAGGCCGGTCAGCCATTTGCCGAGATAAAAACGGTGGATGCCGAAAATGCCGAGGAAGGTCAGCAGCAGCCAGGCGGCGTTGTAACTGTAGGGACCGCTGCTGAAGCGCAGCTCGGCGGTGCGGTCCATCCCCGGAATCAGGAACAGGTCGACCAGCCAGCCGATGCCGAGCAGCCCGAGGGTAAAGAGCCAGATCGTGCCGGTCACCGGACGCCCGTAGTAGAAGCGGTGCGCGCCGAGGAAGCCGAACAGCCAGAGCAGGTAGCCGAACAGCAGGCTGTGGGTGTCGTCGCGGCGCGCCATCAGTAGCCTCCGGCAAGGTTGAAGACATCGAGAATCACCCGGGATGACGCATCCAGGCGCAGGATCTTGTCGTCGATCCGCAGGATCTCCGATCCGGGCGGCGGTGGCGGCAACCGCCGCAGCAGGTCGGCGGGCAGCATGGCTCCCCGGTTGTAGTAGGCGTGGTCGAGATGTCCGCCGCGGACCAGCGTCTTCTGCCAGTCGGGTGGGAGAGCCTGACCACGAAGGACCTTGTTCCGCTCGCCGGGGGGAAGGCTGGCCGCCGCGCGCCGTTCCGCCTCCAGCAGCCCGGCGCGGATCATGTTGCGTTCGGCGCTGCTGAAGATGCCGCGCGCCTCGCGCTCGCGGATGGAAGCGGGTGCCGCGGCAGCCACCCCGGGCTTGTCGACGTTTTCCCCGGCCAGTGTCGGCGTGGCCAAAACCAGCCCCAGGATTGCCATCAGGGCGAGACGCAGCATCGGTTCCTCCTTGCGGTGTGAAAGGCGAATTCCTGCCGGATTTGACGGAAGCCCGCGGCCAACCTTTTTCCTCAAGCCTTGGCCGGCGCCGCCGGCTGCTCGAGCAGATTGCCGTTGCCGGACAGCAGGCGGGTGATAGCGTCGGCCGACAAGGGCGGGCTGAGGAAAAACCCCGCCGCCTCGGTGCAGCCGTGATCGCGCAGGAACTCCAGCTGGGTGGCATTTTCCACGCCGATGGCGGTAACCGCCAGCTCCAGGCTGCGGGCCATGCAGATGATAGCGTCGGTGATCATGGTGTAGTCGGAGTTCCGGTCGATCCCCAGGATGAATTCCCGGGCGATCTTGACCCGCTGGACGGGGAAGTGCTTGAGATAGAGCAGGGAAGAATAGCCGGTGCCGAAATCGTCGATGGCCAGGCCGACCCCCCGGACCTTGAGATCGGTCAGCGTCATGATGATCTCCTGGACGTGGCCCATGACCGAGGTTTCGGTCAGTTCGATTTCCAGGTTGGCAACGTTCATGCCGGTGGCCTGGCAGATGCGCTCCAGGCGATCGACGAAGTTGGCCTGGCGAATATGATGCCCCGAGAGATTGACGGCCATGCGCAACGGCGGCAGTCCGGCTTGTTTCCAAACACTGGCCTGGCGGCAGGCGGCCTCGAGAATCCACTCGTCAAGCGGAAAGATCAGACCGCTTTCCTCGGCCACGCTGACGATTTCGCTGGGGGCAATCATCTTCCCGTCAGCGGTCTGCCAGCGCAGCAGGGCTTCGACCGCGACGACCCGACCGCTGGCCAGGTCAACCTGCGGCTGGTAGTGCAGGGTCAGCTCCTGGTTGTCCAGGGCCACGCGCAGGCCGGTCGCCAGGTCGGCGCGGAACTGGGCCTGCTCGTTCATCTCGCTGGAGAAGAACTGGAAATTGTTGCGCCCGCGATTCTTGGCCGCGTACATGGCGGTGTCGGCGTTTTGCAGCAGCGCCTGGGGAGTGTCGCCGTCGCGCGGGTAGATGGCGATGCCGATGCTGGCGGTGGAGTAGAATTCGCAGGTGCCTACCCGGAACGGCTCGCCGAGAGCTTCGGTGATGCGTCGCCCCAGGATGGCGAAGTTGGGGTCGTGGTTTGGGTCGGCCTGAACGATGACGAATTCGTCGCCGCCGATACGGGCAAAGGTGTCCCCTTCGCGAATGAACTTTTTCAGGCGCTGGGCCACGGAGCGCAGCACCTCGTCGCCGGCCGCGTGCCCCTGGGTGTCGTTGATGACTTTGAAGTGGTCGAGGTCGAAATAGAACACCCCAACCTGGTTGTTCTCGCGGCGCGCTTGGATGATGGCGTGCCGCAGTCGGTCGTTGAGCAGGTGCCGGCTTGGCAGCCCCGTCAGGCTGTCGTGATAGATCAGCTTGTCCAGCCGCTCTGCGGCTGCCTGCTGCCAGGCCGGGACGGTCAGCATGGCGAAGCGGCGGCCGGCTGCCCCGCCTTCGCCGGGCTCGAGGTCTTCATGGAGTTCCACCTCGAGTTCCTGACCGTCGCCGCGCCGCAGCCGACAGCGAGTCGTTCTGACTTCCCCGGATGCGCGCAGGTCGCCCTGGGTGCCGGCAGGCTCTTCGGCAATAACGAACTCGCTGAAAGGCCGGCCGATGACCTGGTCACGGCGGTAACCCAGCGTGTCCAGCCAGAGCTGGTTGACGTATATCAGCCGGCCGTCGGCATCGAGGGCCTGCAGCTGCGCCGGCGTGATGCGCTGGATGGCCAGCAGGCGCTTCTCGCTTTCGGCCAAGCGCTCCTGCAGTCGGCGCAGAGCGGTCCTGCGGCTGCCGTAGAGCAGCCCTGCCAAGGCGCCGAGCAGGGTGACAAACAACTGCGGCCCCCAGCTGGTCGCCAGGCCGGGAAAAGCTTGGGCGGCCCTCGCCGTGGCTCCGATAACGGCGCCACCGGCGAGCCCCCAGGAAAGTGCCGGCAGAAAAATTTCGCGCCAGCGTGTTGTCTGCAATCGGGAATCGGGCATTGAAGTCCAATAAAAGGCGGTCAGAGCCGCTTATTCATTAACATAGGAGCCTCTTGCAAAAGTAGATTCATCTTTTTGTATGTAGTCGTGGCCCTGAAAAAAAGCGAGCCTCAAAGGCAACTAGCTGATATTATTAGGTTACCGCGCCAAATAATACTCAGGAGAAC
>JBFYXI010000019.1:0-32818 GCA_041310635.1 Desulfuromonadaceae bacterium
CCAAAACACCGGAAATCGGCGAAGTCGACGGTCCTCTCCTTGGATTTTCTGACAAAAACCGACGGAACTGCGTTCCTAATCCTTTTGAAGAACCAACGTCAGGACTTTTGCAAGAGGCTCATAGAGTAGAAAATTCTGACTGGAAGTCAATAGCCGACTCAACGCGGCGGCACCGATGACAACCACCGTGCTGCTGTGCTAAGCTATCCAGAAAATCGGCAAAGAGGTGGAACGTGGCGCGTGCGCCCGCCAGTGGCCGGACCCAGCCGGCAACCGGCACTCATGAACAGACCCGTCAGCCGCCGTTGTTCAAGGTGCTGATGCATAACGATGACTACACGACCATGGAGTTTGTGGTCGAGGTCCTGCAGGCCGTTTTCCGTCTGCCGCCCACCGAAGCCAACCGGATCATGCTGCACATCCATTTCAAAGGGGTCGGCATGTGCGGGGTGTTCCCCTTTGAAGTGGCCGAGACCAAGGTCGCCCGCGTGCATGCCATGGCCCGCGGACAGGGCTATCCCCTGCGCTGCACCCTCGACAAAGTCTGATTGCCATGTTTACCCAGGACGTCCAGATCGCCTTCTCCCTGGCGGTGCGCGAAGCCCAGCGCCGCCGCCACGAATATCTGACCACCGAGCATGTCCTCTATGCCATCCTGTTCGAGGAAGCAGGGCAGGAAGTCGTGGCGGCCTGCGGCGGCGATCCGGAACGTCTGCGCCAGGGGCTGGAGGAGTACTTTGCCCGGCATGTCGAGGCGCTGGAACTCAAGGAAGACCTTGTTCCGGAGCAGACCATCGGCCTGCAGCGCATGCTGCAGCGCACCGTCGCCCACATGAATTCGGCGGGGAGAAAGGAGATCGGCATCGGTGACGTGCTGGCGGCAATCGCCGAGCAGGAGCATTCCCAGGCCGCCCAACTGCTGGTGGCGGAGGGGGTGACGCGTCTCGACATTCTCAATTTCGTCTCCCATGGGATTGTCAAGGCACCGCGCGCCGAGGCGACTCCACAGCCGCTCCCCGATCCTGCCGAACAAACCAAACAGCCACCCAATGCCAAACCGGTAAGGCGCGCCGACCCCTTGGAGGCTTTCACTGTCAATCTCCTGGCGCGCGCCAGGGCAGGAAAAATCGACCCGTTGATCGGCCGTGCCGCCGAACTGGAGCGCACCATCCAGGTGCTCTGCCGGCGGCGCAAGAACAATCCGGTGCTGGTCGGCGAGCCGGGGGTCGGCAAGACAGCCCTCGCCGAAGGGCTGGCGCTGCGCATCCGCGACGGCCAGGTGCCGGAACCGCTGCGTCACGCCGAGTTGTTTGCCCTTGATATGGGGGCGCTGCTCGCCGGCACCAAATATCGCGGCGACTTCGAGGAGCGTCTCAAGGCGGTGGTCCAGGCTCTGGAGAAACGCCCGCAGGCGATCCTGGTCATCGACGAGATTCACACCCTGGTCGGCGCCGGCGCCACCAGCGGCGGGTCGCTGGATGCCGCCAATATCCTCAAGCCGATGCTCGCCACCGGCGAGCTGCGCTGCATCGGCTCGACCACCTACGAGGAGTACCGCAACCTCTTCGAGAAGGACCGGGCTCTCTCCCGGCGCTTCCAGAAAATCGACATCACCGAACCGAGCGTCGCCGAGACCATCGACATCCTGCGCGGCTTGAAAAAAGCCTACGAAGAATATCATGGCGTGCGCTACACCGCGGCGGCGCTGGAGGCGGCGGCCACCCTCTCCGCCCGGCACATCAACTACCGCCGGCTGCCGGACAAGGCGATCGACGTGCTCGACGAGGCCGGGGCGCGTCTGCGCCTCTATCCTCGGCCGAAACCGTTGATCGGCGTCGCCGACATCGAAGCGGTCGTCGCGGGGATGGCACGCATTCCGGCGCGCAAGCTGCCGCGGGCCGACCGCCACAAGCTCAAACAGCTCGATGCCGCCATCAAACGCCAGGTGTTCGGCCAGGACGAGGCCATCGACCGGCTCTGCCAGGCGATCCGCCGGGCCCGGGCCGGGCTCGGCCGCCCCGAAAAACCGACCGGCTGCTTCCTCTTCACCGGGCCGACCGGAGTCGGCAAGACCGAGGTGGCCAAACAGCTGGCCATGCAGATGGGCGTCGAGTTTTTGCGCTTCGATATGAGCGAATACATGGAGAAGCACTCGGTGGCCCGGCTGATCGGTTCGCCGCCCGGTTACGTCGGCTTCGACCAGGGGGGGCTGCTGACCGATGCCGTGATGCGCAGCCCCTACGCGGTTTTGCTGCTCGACGAGGTCGAGAAGGCCCACCCCGATATTTACAACATCCTGCTGCAGGTGATGGATCACGGCACGCTCACCGACAACAGCGGCCGTGCTGCCGACTTCCGCAGCGTGGTGCTGATCATGACCAGCAATGTCGGCGCCCGCGAGATGAGCGGCACGCTGATCGGCTTCGGCCACCGGCCGCCGGGAGGCGCCGGTCAGGCGGTGGAACGGACCTTCTCCCCCGAGTTCCGCAACCGTCTCGACGCGGTGATCGCCTTCCGCGCTCTCGACGAGACGGTCATGGCGCAGGTGGTCGACAAGTTCATCTCCCAGTTGCAGGAATCGCTGCATGAGCGCAAGGTCACCCTCAGCCTTGCTCCGGCCGCCCGCGCCGATCTGGCCCGGCGCGGCTACGATCCGCTGTTCGGAGCCCGTCCGCTGGGCCGCCTGATCGAAGCCGAAATCGGCAATGCGCTGGCCGATGAGATTCTGTTCGGACGCTTGAGCGGTGGTGGCCGGGTGCGCATCGGCCTGAAGGACGGGCGGCTGACGTTCAACTTCGGGGGCTAGGGCCTGGGGTCTGGGGACTGGAAGAACCGAATGCGGAAGAGATTTTGCCAGCCCCCAGCAACCAGCCTCTAGCCACCGCTTTTATGCCCATCTTCCGCCTGACCGACCAACTGGCCTTCCCCGATCCGCGACTGGCCAGCGCCGAGGGGTTGCTGGCGGTCGGCGGCGACCTCGCCCCGGAGCGCCTGCTGCTGGCCTACAGCCTCGGCATCTTCCCTTGGTACGGTCCTGGCGAGCCGCCCCTGTGGTGGTCCCCCGATCCCCGCTGCGTCATCTTCCCGGCGACGGTGCACGTGTCCCGGCGCCTGGCCCGGACCTTGCGGCAAGGGCGCTTTGCCGTCACGTGCAACCACGCCTTCGACGAGGTGATTGCGGCCTGCGCCGATCTCAGGGCTGGCCACGCCGGGGGAACCTGGCTGGTGCCGGAGATGCGAAGTGCCTACCGGGAGCTGCATCGGCTCGGCTACGCGCATTCGGTAGAGGTCTGGCGGCACGGCCAGTTGGCCGGCGGGCTTTACGGCGTGGCGGTCGGCCGTTTTTTCTTCGGCGAATCGATGTTCCACCTCCTGACCGACGCCTCGAAGGTTGCTCTGGTCAAGCTTTGCCGGCACCTGACCGAGAGGGATTTCGAGCTGCTCGACTGCCAGGTGCCGAACCCGCACCTGCTGCGCATGGGGGCAAGGCTCCTGCCGCGCAGCGAATTCCTCGAGCGCCTGCACCGGGCCGGGCTGGCCCTGTCGGGCCGGCTGCCGCGACTGCTGCTGCCGGCAACCCTTTAGTGTGAAAAAAGGCGGCCGCGCTGCAAAGCGCGACCGCCGTCGTGGTCCACGGAACAAGGATCGGCCTACATCTCGTGACAGGTTCCGCAGGTGTCCTCGTCCTTGACGCCGAAGGCGGTGCTGCCGTCATGGCAGGCTCCGCAGGAGGCGCCCCCCTCCATGTCGGTCATGCTGGCCTTGTTGACCCCCTTCTGGGCCTTGAAAGTGTCCGGGTGGCAGGCATCACAGCCGAAGGCCGCGGTGTGCACCTCATGGCTGAAGAGCGCCTTGCCGGCATCGGTTTCATAGACGACATCGCCATTGCCGTGGCACCTGGCGCAGTCGCCTTTCACTGAAAAGGCTTTCTTGCCGTTGTGGCAGGCCCCGCAGGAAGCCCCGCGTTCCATGGCTTGCATGGTGACGTTCTTGTTGCCGCGCTTCTTCTCGTAGAGCTTCGGGTGGCAGGAGCCGCAGCCGAACATTCCGCCATGGGCACTGTGGCTGAAGGGAACTTTGCCGACGGCCTTGGTCTGCAGGTTGACGATATCCACGATCCCTGCCATCCCTCCCATATCCCCCATCCCGCCCATGCCGACGGCATACAGAGCGGATGGCAGGGCGATCAGCAGCGTAACGACCATCACGATCCCGAGCCTTGACATAGCGTTTCTCCCTGGGCAATGGTTTGGCGGTGATTATACCTCGTTTGCCGAATAATGCCAATTCTGCCAAGCTGTCCGTCTCCGGGTCGGCCAGGCCGGCCGCGGCGCTTTGCCGGCAGCGTGCTTTCCTGACCAGAAAATGGCGTGCTGAGTAATGGACCATCGCTGTGTGGAACAATTTTATGCCGTCGCCGCGCCAGGGCTGGAGCAAGTCTGTGCCGACGAACTGGCTGCCCTCGGCATGGTCCCGGCCGGGATCGGCCCGGGAGGGGTCGAGTTCACCGGCCGATTGGCCGACCTGTACCGGGCCAACCTGCAGTTGCGTACCGCCAGTCGGGTTGTGGTGCGCTTCGGCAGGTTCCGCTGCCGATCGTTCCCCGACCTTTATCGCCAGGCGGTCCGATTGCCCTGGGGAAGCTTCGTTCGTGCCGGGGCCCCGCTGCACTGCCGGGTCACTTGTCGCAACTCGCGTTTGATGCATACCGGCCGAGTGGCGGAGACGCTGACGGCTGCCGCCGACCACGCCTTGGGGCGACAGCCGTTGCCCGCCGCAGAGGGACAACTGGTGCTGGCCAGGATCGTCGACGATGTGGCCGAGCTGTCGATCGACAGCTCCGGAGAGCTGCTCCACCGGCGCGGCTGTCGCACCAACGTGGCGGTTGCGCCGCTGCGCGAGACCCTGGCGGCCGGCATCCTGCTGCTGCTCGGCTGGGACGGCTCCGGGGCGCTGGCCGACCCACTGTGCGGCACCGGCACCATGCTCCTCGAAGGCGCCCTGCTGGCGGCCAACCGTGCTCCCGGCCTGCAACGGGAATTTGCTTTCATGTCTTGGCCGGGATATCGCTCCGGCCTGTGGGCTCAGCTGTGCGCCGTGGCCCGGCAAGCCGAGCGCCCCTGCCCGTCAGCGATTTCCGGCGGGGATGCCGATGCCGGGGCGCTGGCCGCCGCCCGTGCCAACCTGGAACGAGCCGGGTTGGCCGAGGTTGTCACGCTGCAACAGCGGCTGTTGTCCAGTCAGCCGGTCCACACAGGGCAGGGCCTGGTCGTCTGCAACCCCCCGTATGGCAAGCGGCTGACGACGGCGGTGCCGTTGGCGGACTATTTCGCCGAGCTCGGCGGGGAGTTGCGGCGGGCCTATCCGGGATGGCGCAAGGCCTTGATCTGCCCTGATGTGTCCCTGGCCCGCGCCACCGGTCTGCCGCTGCGCGAAGTGGCGCAACTGGACAACGGTGGGTTGCGGGTCGGGCTGTATGCGACGGTTGAGGCGCAGGGCCGCTGTTCCTGATTTCTGCTTGCGTTGCCCCGAAAATTCGGCTATATGTCACATTCCCCGTGAGTCTGGGGGCTATTGTAGAGTGAAAGCGAGGTGAGGTCAGAGTGGAGATCCAGGTGGTCGACAACAATGTCGAAAAGGCCATTCGGGTTCTCAAGCGCAAGCTGCAGCAGGAAGGGCTATTCCGCGAGATGAAGCAGCGGAAGTACTACGAAAAGCCGAGCGTGAAACGTAAGCGCAAGGAGAAAGAAGCCCAGCGGCGACTGCGCAAGAAGATGCGCTTGATGCGTACCGACTGATCACCCGCAGTGCATGAAGAACGCAGCAGGCCGGCCCTTGGAGGGCGGCCCTGCTGCGTTTGTTGGCTCGTTATTGGCATGCGGTATCTAGTGTCTGGTTGATTGAGACCTGACTGCAGGTTAATGTCCCAGCAACCAGCAACCAGCAACCAGATTGCTCTGGACTTGCCCCCGCCCAAGCTGGTATGAAAAAGTGTTCACTCTGGCGCTGAACCGATCCCCGCAGGAGGTCTGTCAACATGGGCAGCACGGTGCATTATTCAGAGCTTGGCCTGGCCAACACCCGCGACATGTTCGCCAAGGCGATGGCCGGCGGCTATGCCATCCCGGCCTACAATTTCAACAACCTCGAGCAACTCCAGGCGATCATCACCGCCTGCGCCGAGACCGGCTCGCCGGTCATTGTCCAGGTCAGCAAAGGGGCCCGCGACTACGCCAACCAGACCATGCTGCGCTACATGGCCATGGGTGCGGTGGCGATGGCCCGCGAGATGGGGTCCAACATCCCGATCTGTCTGCACCTCGACCATGGCGACTCCTTCGAGCTGTGCAAGTCGTGCGTCGATTCCGGCTTCTCATCGGTGATGATCGACGGTTCGCATCTGCCCTACGAGGACAACATCAAGCTGACCCGCCAGGTGGTCGAGTATGCCCACCAATTCGACGTCTGCGTCGAAGGGGAGCTCGGCGTGCTGGCCGGGATCGAGGACGAGGTTTCCGCCGAGCATTCGACCTACACCCGCCCCGAGGAGGTCGAGGATTTCGTCAGGAAGACCGGGGTCGATTCCCTGGCGATCTCCATCGGCACCTCCCACGGTGCCTACAAGTTCAAGCCAGGGGCGGCAGTGCCGCCGCTGCGCTTCGACATCCTCGAGGAGATCGAGCAGCGCATTCCCGGTTTTCCCATCGTCCTGCATGGCGCCTCCAGCGTGGTGCAGGAGTATGTGGCGCTGATCAACCAGTATGGTGGCAGGATGGAAGGGGCGGTCGGCATCCCCGAGGATCAACTGCGCCGGGCCGCCGCCAGCGCGGTGTGCAAGATCAACATCGACTCCGACGGCCGCCTGGTGGTGACCGCCAAGGTGCGCGAGTACCTGGCCAACCACCCCGGCGAATTTGACCCGCGCAAATATCTGGGCGCCGCCCGCAAGGAACTGGTCAAGCTGCTCAAGGAGAAGAACGCCACGGTTTTGGGGAGTGCAGGCAAGGCGTAATCCTGTGTGATACGTCACCCGAGTCAGATCCAGTTTTCCCGGATTTTCGTGAAGCAAGAGCCGCCCTTCGACAGCCGGGGCGGCTCTTTTGTTTATGCTGCGCTCGGGAGCGAGATCCTTATGGTTTGTGCGGCTCACCCGTCGGCAGGGGCTGAAATTCCACTTCGAGGTTGAGCGTCTCGCCGACGCGCTCCACGGTGAGGGTCGAGCGGTCGCCCTTCTGCCGCTGGCCGATGGCATAGATCAGATCGAAATTCTCGACGATCGGCTCCCCGTCGATGGCCAGGATGAAGTCGCCGGTCTGCACGCCGCCACGATCTGCCGACGAGCCGGGAACGACCGCCAGCACCGCCACCCTGCCGTCCTGCTCTTCCATGCGCACGCCGAGCTTGACCCGATCCCCGGGCAGATCCTCGTAGGCGGTGAACACCACATAATCGTAGGGCGCCATGGGGAACGCGGGCATCTGCACGTGCATGCGCTGGCCGAGCCGGTGTTCCGGGAATTCGACTTCTTCGCTGCCGATCAGCGCATAGGAGACCGGCAGGCGGCGGAAAACCCGGCGTGGGATGCCGAAGCCGTAGCGGACGTGGTGACTGCCGGCCAGCACCACCATGCGTTGACTGTCGTCGGGGAACGACTGCAGGTGGCGGACCACGCTTTCGGCCATGGCTTCGTCCCACAGGGTCTGGACCCGCTGGAAGCCGGCCAGATGGCTGCCTCCGGCAGAATGACCGCCAAAGACCGCTTCGACCATGGCCGTCTGGTAGGGATCGCTCATGTCCAGCTCCGGCAGCTGATGGTGTTCCTCGGCGGCCAATTCGGCCGGGGGTTTTTGACTGATAGCTTTGACCAGTGCTTTTTCGGCATTGAGTGCGACCACCGGGATCTTCTGCTCGCGGGCAAAGTGCAGCAGGTCCCGGTAGAAGGCAAAATCCAGGCTCCAGACCGAATACCAGTCCGCTTCCTTGAGGAACTGCTTTTCACTCAGTTCGCCGGCGACCCAGCGGTCGAGCACCGGCTGCTCGGCACGGGTGAGCATCTCCATGCCGAGACTGACCCGTCCCGGCCAGCGTTCGGCCATGGTCTTGAGTACGGCCAACTGGACACGGTGAGCGGCCGGGTTGTCATGGGTCTCGCCGACATAGACGATGCGCGCATCGGTGGCTGCCGCCAGCATCTGCGCCTCGGTCACTGGCGTGCCGGTCGGGATGTGCATGATCTCGCCGACGCGCGGCGGCTGGGGTGGCGGGTAGGGTAGCTCGGGGCTGCCGATGGGCGCCTGGCTCATGGTACAGGCGCTCAGGAGCAGCAGGGCCAGGCCGAGGGCTGCGGCCGGCGTAAAAATGCGCAAGGTATAGTGCATGACAACTCCGGAGTTTGGATGTGGTGCCGACGGCGAATCGTCAGGGGCATGTGGTGAATTAGAGCATGAGCGGCCTCTTCGGCTCAAGGGGGAAGCGGCCGGACCTTCCCCCCCCGACCGCACGGCAACCGCCTGCCTCGAAAAAATACCGACCGGCACCGCTGGCCACTGAATTTCCTGTTGACAAGCGCCGCCGGAACGCTAGAATTCGCATCTGACTTTTTTCTTAGCAGCACTAAACAACAGAGGGGCGTGACCCGTGAAAATCGGTGATCGACTGAAGCGGCTCAGAATCATCAACTCGCTGACCCAGGAAGAGCTGGCCAGTCGGGCGGATCTGACCAAGGGCTACATTTCGCAGGTGGAAAACGATACCGCTTGCCCGTCGATTGCCACTCTCAAGGACATTCTCGACGTCTTTGGGGTGAGCATGCAGGAATTCTTCACCGAGCCGACCGATACCGAGGTGGTGTTCGGCAGCGACGCCCGGGTGCAGTCGACCGCGGACGGGGATGCGGTGAAAGTTGAACTACTGGTCCCCGGCGCCCAGAATCGCGAGATGGACCCGGCGCTGGTGACTCTGGCACCGGGCGCCGAGATGGAGCTGCAGGATGTGCATGAGGGGGAAGAATTCGGCTATGTCCTGCGAGGCCGCATTCAGGTGCGACTCGACGACAAGTGCTACAAGGTGGAGCGGGACGAGTGCTTCTTCTTCACCTCAGACCGTCGTCACGCGGTGAAAAATATCGGTCGCGGGCCGGCGAAGATTTTGTGGGTGGTCACCCCACCGACCTTCGACTATTGACTGTGTATCCAGAATTCAGGAACCGGTAAACATAACGGCTTTTTTCTGAATTCCGGATGCCGAACCTGAATTCCGGGGCGGGTGATTCCCCGGGGAAGGAGATCATAAGATGAGCAAGGTTCTGATCATCGGGGCCGGCGGGGTCGGCCGGGTCGTCGTGCACAAGTGCGCCCAGCGCAAGGATATCTTCACCGCCATCACGCTGGCGTCGCGAACCAAGAGCAAGTGCGATGCCATTGCCGCCGAAATAAGACATTTTCCGGTGCAGACCGCGCAGGTCGATGCCGACAACGTGCCGGAACTGGCGGCGCTGATCAAGCGGGAGCAGCCCCGCCTGGTGATTAACGTGGCGCTTCCCTACCAGGACCTGACCATCATGGACGCCTGCCTGGCGACCGGGGTCGATTACCTCGACACGGCCAACTACGAGCCCCATGATACCGCCAAATTCGAGTACAGCTGGCAGTGGGCCTACCACGACCGCTTCCGCGACCAGGGGATCATGGCCCTGCTCGGCAGCGGCTTCGACCCGGGGGTGACCAACGTCTACACGGCCCTGGCGGCGAAGCAGTACCTCGACGTGATCGAAGAGCTCGATATCATCGATGCCAACGCCGGCAGTCACGGCCAGCCCTTCGCCACCAACTTCAACCCGGAGATCAACATCCGCGAGGTGACCGCGCCCTGCCGCCACTGGGAAGACGGCCGCTGGGTGGAGACCCCGGCGCTGACGACCAAGCGCAGCTTCGACTTCCCCGGGGGGGTCGGGCCGATGAACATCTATCGCCTCTACCACGAGGAGATGGAATCGCTCGTCAAGCACCTCCCGACCATCAGGAAGGCCCAGTTCTGGATGACCTTCTCCGACAACTACCTCAAGCACCTCGAGGTGCTGCAGAATGTCGGCATGACCCGCATCGACGAGGTCGAGTTCCAAGGGCAGAAGATCGTGCCGATCCAGTTTCTCAAGGCGCTCCTTCCCGACCCGGGGAGCCTGGGGCCGCTGACCAAGGGGAAGACCTGCATCGGCGTCATCGCCCGCGGGCGGAAAGACGGCCAGCGCAAGCAGGTCTACATCTACAACATCTGCGACCACGAGGCCTGCTATGCTGAGACCAACTCCCAGGCGATCAGCTACACCACCGGCGTGCCGGCAGTGGTCGGCGGCATCATGATGCTGACCGGCAAGTGGCATGCGCCGGGGGTGTGGAACATGGAACAGTTCGATCCGGAACCGTTCCTCGAGGTGCTCGGCCCCATGGGCCTGCCCACTGTTGTCGTTGACGGCGGCGACTGGCCGGAACTGTGAGTCAAGCAAAAACGATTTGACGCGGAGACGCTGCGGCGCTGAGAAAGTCTTTTGAGGGTCAAGGAACAAAGAACGAGGAATAGGTTTTTGCCCTAGGATCTTGAACCTAGGCTCTTGAACCTAGGACCTTGAACCTAGGATCTTGAACCTTGGACCTTGGACCTTGAACCTTGGGCCTGCCAGTGGATTTCCTCCGCGCCTCTGCGCCTCTGCGTCAAATAAAGGGCTTAAAATTTGACCAGTATCGACATCCCGAAAATTCTTGAGCTTGCGCCGTCGCCGGCCTTCGTGGTCGACCTGGGCCGGCTGCGCCACAATCTGGCAATCCTCGACCAGGTGCAGCAGCGCAGCGGCGCGAAGATCCTGCTGGCCCTCAAGGCTTTCGCCATGTGGAGCACTTTCCCGTTGATCCGCCGGACACTGCACGGGGTCTGCGCGTCATCGCCCTGGGAGGCGCGCCTGGGTCGCGAGGAGTTCGGCCGCGAGGTGCATTCCTTCGCCGCGGCCTTCAAGGAAAGCGACGTTCGGGAACTGCTGGCGATCTCCAACCACCTGGTGTTCAACTCCTTCGCCCAGTTGGAGCGGTTCCGCCCACAGTGGGAAAAGGCGCGGGGGCGGGTGTCGGTGGGCCTGCGCGTCAACCCGGAGCACTCGGAAGGCGCCGTCCCCCTCTACGACCCCTGCGCGCCCTGTTCGCGTCTCGGCATCCCGCGCCGGGAGTTCGACGGCAGGTCGCTCGATGGCGTCGCGGGGCTACACTTCCACACCCTGTGCGAGCAGCTGTTCAAGCCCCTGCAGCGTACCGTCGCGGTCTTCGAGGACAAGTTCAGGGAATTCCTGCCGGGGCTGAAGTGGCTCAATTTCGGCGGCGGCCATCACATCAGCCGCGAGGGTTACGACATCGATGGTCTGGTCGAGCTGATCAAGTATTTTCAGGAGAAATACCGGGTGCAGGTCTACCTGGAGCCGGGGGAGGCGATCGCCATCGGCACCGGCATCCTGGTGGGAGAGGTCCTCGACGTGGTCCACAACCAGGTCGACACGGCGATTCTCGACGTCTCCGCCACCTGCCACATGCCCGACGTGCTGGAGATGCCCTACCGCCCCGGCATCTTCGGCGGCTGCGAGCCGGGAGAGAAGGCCCACACCTATCGGCTGGGCGGGCCGTCGTGCCTGGCCGGCGATGTCATCGGCGACTGGTCCTTCGACCGGCCGCTGCATGCCGGCGACCGGCTGGCCTTTCTGGACATGGCCCACTACACCATGGTCAAGACCACCACCTTCAACGGCATTCAGCACCCGCACCTGTGCACCTATGAGCCGGAGACGGGGGAACTCAAGGTTGTACGCAGTTTCGGGTACGAGGATTTTCGGAGCAGACTGTCTTAGCAAGGCGGAAATTACAGAATACAGAATACAGAATACAGAATAAAATCATTCAATCTTCGGCAACCTTGGCCGAAGATTCTGAATTCTGACTCCTGAATTCTGTATTCGCCTGAAAGGTACTGAGAATGGAAAAGTGGAGCATCGCCGAGTCAGATAAAATATATAACTTGAGCAACTGGGGCGCCGATCTCTTCTCCATCAACAAGAAGGGGAATCTCTGCGTCCACCCGTCGCCGACCTCTAAGTACTCCATCGATTTGCGGGCGCTGGTCGACGACCTGATCAAGCGCAAGATCAAGCCGCCGATCCTGTTGCGCTTCATGGACGTGCTGGAAGGGCGCATCGCCGCCATCAACCGCGCCTTCAAGAGCGCCATCGGCGAGAACGGCTACCCGGCCAGCTACCGGACCTTCTACCCAATCAAGGTCAACCAGCAGCGCCAGGTGGTCGAGGCCATCACCAAGTTCGGCAAGCGCTACAACATCGGCCTCGAGGTCGGCTCCAAGCCCGAGTTGCTGATCGCCATCTCCTTCGCCACCGGCAACGGCGTGCCGATCATCTGCAACGGCTACAAGGATACCGAATTCATCGAGACGGTGCTGTACGCCACCAAGATCGGCTACGACATCACCATCGTCGTCGAAAAGCTCTTCGAGCTGGAGAAGATCATCGCCATCGCCAAAAAGACTGGGATCACGCCGAAGCTCGGCATCCGCGTCAAGCTCTCTTCGAAGGGGACCGGCAAGTGGGCGACTTCCGGCGGCGAGGATGCCAAGTTCGGCCTGCGCATCTCCGAGATCATCACCGCCATCGAACTGCTCGAAGAGGAGGGGCTTCGCGACAGCCTGAAGCTTTTGCACTTCCACATCGGCAGCCAGATCACCAAGATCGACAAGATCAAGACCGCGCTGATCGAGGGAACCCGCGTCTACGCCGAGATGCGCAAGATGGGGGTGAACCTCGAGTACGTCGATATCGGCGGCGGACTGGGGGTCGACTACGACGGCTCCAAGTCGAGCTACTTCTCCAGCGTCAACTACACGGTGGAAGAGTACGCCAACGACGTGGTCTACCAGATCAAGAATATTTGCGACGAGGCCGGCGTCGACTGTCCGAACATCATCTCCGAATCGGGACGTGCCATCGTCGCCCACTACTCGGTGCTGGTCACCAACGCCCTCAATACCAACACCCAGAGCCTGGCTCCCGATTTCGAAGAAGTTCTGGAGAGCGGGGGGAAGCTCTCACCCACGGTCAAAAAGCTGGTGGACATCTACCAGAGCATCGACCGCCACTCGCTGCGCGAAGACTACCACGACACCCTGCAGCTGATCCAGGAAGCGGTGAGCCTGTTCAATCTCGGCTACCTGACCCTGCACGACCGGGCCGTGGCCGAATGGCTCTGTTCCAAGATCTTCCGCAAAATCAATGGGATTGTCGACCGCATCAAGCCGATCCCCGATGAACTGCAGAACTTCCAGCTGAGTCTGCGGCAGACCTACTTCGCCAACTTCTCGCTGTTCCAATCGATCCCCGATTCCTGGGCCATCGACCAGCTCTTCCCGATCATGCCGATCCAGCGCCTTAACCAGAAACCCGACGTCATCGCCTCCATCGCCGACATTACCTGCGACTCCGACGGCGAAATCACCAGCTTCGTCGGCGAGAACGGCCGCACCAAGTTCCTGCCGCTGCACAAAGTGAGGAAGGATGAGGACTACTTCATCGGCTTCTTCCTGATCGGCGCCTACCAGGAAATCCTGGGCGACATGCACAACCTGTTCGGCGACACCAACGCCGTGCACATCACCTTCAACAAGAAGACCAGCTACAAGATCGACACGGTGATCAACGGCGACGCCATCTGGGAGAGCCTCAAATACGTGCAGTACAAAGGCCCGGAGATTCTCAAGCACGTCCGCGATACTCTGGAAAAGAGCGTGGCGTTGCGCAAGGTCTCCATCGAGGAGAGTAGTCACTTTCTCGAACTGCTCGACAAGGCCTTGGTGTCGTATACGTACCTGGGAGAGTGAGGCGGTTACTAGTGTCTAGTTGCAAAATTAAACGATATAATATGGACTTCTTTCACCCTCTTCGCGAAAGGAGTCGCTTATGCCGAGAAAAGCTCCCCCACCGCCGTGCAGCGAGAAGGACCGCCAGACACTCAGGGAATGGGCAAGCAGTCGAAGCATGGAGGTACGCCTTGTTGAACGTGCCCGGAGCATCTGCAAACTCCTTGACGGAGACTCCGTCAGTAAAGTCGCCAAGGACCTTAATGTGCGCCAGAACACGGTGATTGAATGGCGTGACCGGTTCGCAGATCAAGGCATTGCCGGACTGTACGATCGTCCGCGTTCGGGTAAGCCCCCGAAATATGATCAGGAGTTCCACTCGCAAGTTCTGAAAACCCTGGAACTTCCGCCACCACCTGGTCAGGCATGCTGGGACGGGCCGGCGCTTGCCAAACATCTTGGGGCTTCAGATGATGCTGTCTGGCGTGTGCTGCGCAAACACAATATCGGTCTTTCCCGACAACGAAGTTGGTGTGTCAGCACCGATCCCGAGTTTGCACCGAAGGCAGCCGATATTATCGGACTCTATTTGGCGCCACCCGAGAAAGCCTTAGTCATTTCGGTTGACGAGAAGACAAGTATCCAAGCGTTGGAGCGCACCAAGGGTTATGTTTGTACCAGTAGCGGCAAAATCGTCCAAGGCCTCAAGAGCACCTACAAGCGGCATGGAACCCTCAACCTGTTTGCGGCGCTGAACGTGGCAACGGGCGCCATCCATGCGCAGACAACCAAGCTCAAGAGACGGGTTGATTTTCTGGCCTTCATGGATCAGGTCCTCTCAGAACTTCCGGATAGCGATCAGAGAGAAATTCACGTGATCCTGGACAATTACTGCATTCACAAGCGCAACGATGAATGGCTTGCGCGGCATCCGAACATTACGTTCCACTTTACGCCAACTTCTGCAAGCTGGCTAAATCAAGTGGAGATATGGTTTGGCATTCTCTCCCGTAAGGCCTTGAATAATGTAAGCTTTCAGAGTGTTGACCAACTGCGTGCGGCCGTTGAGGCATTTATCGACGCCTATCAACCCAACGCCAAGCCCTTTGTATGGCGCAAGCGCGAGGTCAAGGGCTCGCAATTAAGAAACACTATCGAAAACTTTAGCAATTAGACGCTGGTTGCTGGTTGCGGTTGCTGGCAAAACCAAGAACAACGGGAAAAGGGGTTCCTTAGCTTGAGGAACCCCTTTTCCTGTGACAACGTCTTCAGCAACCAGCAACCAGCAACCAGCAACCAGCAACCAGCAACCAGCAACCAGCAACCAGCAACCAGCAACCAGCAACCAGCAACCAGCAACCAGGTTTCAGCCCCCAGCCCCCGCTCTGGTCTTCTCCTGCCCCCGCTCGTTCATGACCTTATAAGCGCAGAACGCTCCGCACATGGTGCAGGCGCCGTGCTCCGCGTCGACCCCCGACTCGGCGCGCAGGCGGCGGGCCTTGGCCGGGTCGAGGGCCAGGGCGAACTGGCCTTCCCAGTCGAGCTGCTTGCGGCAGCGGGCCATGGCGTTGTCTTTCTCGATGGCCCCCGGCACCCCCTTGACAATGTCGGCGGCGTGGGCGGCGATGCGGCTGGCGATCACCCCCTCGTGAACATCCTCGACGGTCGGTAGGCGCAGGTGCTCGCTGGGGGTGACGTAGCAGAGGAAGTCGGCTCCGGCCGCGGCCGCGAGGGCTCCGCCGATGGCGCAGGTGATGTGGTCGTAGCCGGGGGCGATGTCGGTCACCAGCGGGCCGAGCACGTAGAACGGCGCGCCGTGGCAAAGGCGCTTCTGCAACTGGATGTTGGTCCGGATCTGGTTGAGCGGCACATGACCAGGACCCTCGATCATCACCTGCACCCCGGCCGCCCAGGCCCGCTCGGTCAATTCGCCGAGCACGATCAGTTCATGAATCTGCGCCCGGTCGGTGGCGTCGGCCAGGCACCCCGGGCGGAAGCCGTCGCCCAGGGACAGGACCGCGTCGTACGGCTTGACGATCTCCAGGAGGCGGTCGTACTGCTCGTAGAGGGGGTTTTCCTTCTGGTTGTGGGTCATCCACTCGATGGTGAAGGAGCCGCCGCGGGAGACCACCTCCATGATCCGCCCCTCGCGCTCCATCCGCTCCACGGTGGCGCGGGTCACCCCGCAGTGGACGGTGATGAAATCGACGCCGTCATCGAGGTGCTTGACGATCCCTGCGAAGATCTCGTCGGCAGTCATGTCAACCATGGCCTTCTGCTTGCGCATGACCGTATCGACCGCCGCCTGGTAGAGTGGCACGCTGCCGATGCAGGCTTTGGTTTCGGCAATCACCGCCCGGCGGATCTCATCGATCGGCCCGCCGGTGGAAAGATCCATGATCGCGTCCGCCCCGGCGGCCACCGCCACGCGGGCCTTCTCCAGCTCCTTGTCGATGCTGGTATCGTCGCGGCTGGTGCCGATGTTGGCATTGACCTTGGTGCGCAATCCCAGGCCGACGGCCAGCGGCGTGCCGTGTGTGTGCTTGCGGTTGCGGCAGATGACCGCAGTGCCCTCGGCGATGCGCTGGCGCAAGGTTTCGGCAGCAACCCCCTCAAGCGCGGCAGCCTGCTCCATCAGTTCGGTGACGATACCCTGGCGGGCAGCTTCGATTGTGGTCATGGTTTCCTCTTGGTTTCTGGTTTCTAGTGGCTGGTTTCTGGTTCTTGGTTCTTGGTTTCTGGTTTTGCCAGCAACCAGTAACTAGCCCCCAGTCACTGCTTTTGCCCCTGCCTGATGATTGATCGGTCCGTGCCCTCGGCCCAGCGGCACCGCGTGGCGGATGGCCGCGTCGATGAAACGCTTGGCGCGCTGCGCTGCGGCCGGCAACTCCTCGCCCTGGGCCAGCAGGGTGGCGAGGGCCGCGGCGTAGCTGCAGCCGGTGCCGTGCGTGCTGGTGGTGGCGATGCGTTCGCCGGGCAATGACAGCAGCGTGTTGCCATGCAACAGCAGGTCGGTGGCGTCGCCGTCGTCGCGGTGTCCGCCCTTCACCAGCACGTGGCGGGCGCCCATCTCCTGCAGGCGCTGGGCAGCGATGACCATCTCTTCGAAAGTGCCGACCGACAAACCGGTCAGCGCTGCAGCCTCCGGCAGGTTGGGGGTCAGCAGGAAGGTGCGCGGCAGCAGCTGTTCACGGACGGCGGTCATTGCGTCTTCGCGCAGCAGCGGCGCCCCGCCTTTGGCCATCATCACCGGATCGACTACGGCGGCCAGCCCGTTGCGCCCGAGCAGTGCCGCAACCTCGACGACGATGTCGGCGGCGTAGAGCATGCCGGTCTTGACCATGTCGGTGCCGATATCGTCCAGCACCAATTCGGCCTGGCTCCTCACGAAGGCGGCCGATGCCGGGAAGACCCCGGCCACGCCGCGGGTGTTCTGGGCGGTCAGCACGGTAATGGCGCTGGTCCCGTAGGAACCGAGCAGGGTGATGGTTTTCAGGTCGGCCTGGATGCCGGCGCCGCCGCCGGAATCGGATCCAGCGATGGTCAGTACCCTGGCCTGTGCCGCCGGCAGCCGACGGTTGCAGAGCAGGGCCAGCTCACGGGCGGCGAGCGTCGGCTGCGGATCGGCGGCCACCGCCGAAATCACTGCCAGGGCGTGGGCGCCGGCGTCGAGAAGCACGCCGGCATTGGTATAGTTGATACCGCCGATGGCCACGATCGGCAGCCGGACGGCCTGCCGCACCTGCCGCAGTCGCTCCACGCCGACCAGTTCGGCATTGTCCTTGGTCCCCGTCGGGAACATGGCTCCGAGGCCGATGTAGTCGGCCCCTGCGCCCTGGGCCTGACGCGCCTGCTCGACCGTGCGGGTCGATACGCCGATGAGCTTGCCGGAGCCGAGCAACGCCCGCGCCGCGGTGATGCTGCTGTCGCCTTGACCCAGATGCACGCCGTCGGCCTGGCTGTCGCGGGCCACGACCGGGTCGTCGTTGATCAGCAGGAGAACACCGGCCTCACGGCAGAGCGCCAGCAGCTGGCGGGCAAGGGTCACCTGAGCGGCCGCCGGCCGTTCCTTGTCGCGATACTGGACGACGCGGGCACCGCCTCTGAGTGCGGCACGGACTGTGTCGAGCACCAGTGCGTCAGATCCGGCCGGAGTGATCAGGTAGAGGCCGGCAATCGCCTTTGCTGTCATCTTTTCTCCCCGCAAAAAACAAAGAATCGCCGGGCTGGTTCGGCCACGGCGATTCCCGAAGGTTTCGATCGTTGCTGACCAGACCGCTTCCCTACGCCGGCATGACCCGGATCAGGTTCGAGGGGTCGTCCCGCCCGCGCGGAACTCTCAGTAGGAAAGGCCTACTCCCCCAGCGGTAATGGCTTGTTGCGGCTGATCGGCCCGTCTTTATCGGCAACGCGCCCACAGCATTCAAACAGCTTATAAAGGTTGCCGCCACCCTGTCAACCTTTGCGTGCCATCGGAGGCGGTCCGGTCCCAGCAGGCTCTTTACACCTTGCCGGCCACGTGGTTAAATGCCGCTGCCACTCCCTGCCGCGAGGTTCTGCATCCGCCATGACATCTCTCCCGCTGACCCGCCCCACCCGTGTCGAAATCGATTGTGGCGCCCTGCGCTTCAACCTGGCCAAAGTGCGCCAGACCGTCGGTTCCGGCTGCGAAATTCTCGCCGTCGTCAAGGCTGATGCCTATGGCCATGGCGCCTCGGGAGTGGCCCCGGTGCTGGCCGCCGCCGGCGCCGACCAGTTCGGTGTCGCCCTGGTGGGAGAAGGGGAGGCCCTGCGCCGTTACGGAATCCGTCAGCCCATCGTCGTGCTGGGCGGGGTCTTCCCCGGCGAAGAACCGATGGTGCTCGAACACGACCTGCAGCCAGTACTCTACGACCTGGACACCGCCCGTCGCCTCTCTGCCGCCGCTGGTCATGCCGGCCGCCGGATTGCGTGTCATCTCAAGGTCGACACGGGGATGGGTCGCCTCGGCTTCCGCCCCGAAATGCTGTCGGAAGTTCTCGCTGTCCTGAGCGGCTTACCGGAATTGGAGCTGCGCGGCCTGGCCAGCCACCTGGCGCTGGCCGACGAACCGGAGCAGCCGTTCACCACGGCACAGCTGGCAAAGTTTCGGCGCGTGGGCGAACAGGTGCGCGCCGCCGGCTTCACCCCCCGATACACCCATATCGCCAACAGTGCCGCCATCTACAGTCGGGAGTTGGATGGCTGCAACCTGGTGCGTCCCGGCATCTCTCTCTACGGCGGACTGACCGGCACGCCGTTCGAGGAAATCGTGCCGCAGCGACCGGTCATGCGCTTCGTCAGCCAGGTGGCCCAGCTCAAGGAGGTTCCGGCCGGAGAGGGGATTTCCTATGCCCACCGTTTCGTCACGCCGCGTCCCTCGCTGATCGCCGCCGTCCCCGTCGGCTACGCCGACGGTTACAATCGCCTGCTGACCAACCGCGGCGAAGTGCTGATCCGCGGTTGTCGCGCACCGGTCGCGGGGACGGTCTGCATGGACTGGATCCTGGTCGACGTCACGGCGATCCGCGGCGTAACGGTAGGCGACCAGGTGACGCTGCTCGGTTGCGACGGTGACGAGTGCGTCAGCGCCCGGGAGTGGGCTGAGAAAATCGGCACCATCACCTATGAGGTGTTCTGCCAGATCAGCAAGCGCGTACCACGGATTTTCGTAAATCGCGAGGGGTGAGGAGTACAGGTGTGATGGTCGATAAGCCCCCAGCCCCCGGCCCCGGTTTTCTCACTATCGATCTCGGCACCACCACCCTGGCCGGCCGGGTGGTGGCCGCTGACGGTGCCCTCCTGGCCGAAGCCCGCGCGTCCAACCCGCAGCGCGCCCTCGGTACCGACATTCTCACCCGCCTGCAACGGGCGCAGGAGGGGGCTGGCGAGGAGTTGCAGGGGCTGCTGGTCGATGGCGTGCGCGGGCTGGTCAGGGACCTTCTGACCAAAGCCGGCTGCTCGCCGGCAACGGTCAAGGCGGTGGCTGCCGCCGGCAATCCCGGCATCAGCCATCTGCTCTGCCGGCTGCCGGTCGCATCACTGCTTTTCCCGCCGCACCGCTGCGCCCTGCAGCAGCTGACGGTTCTCACTCCAGCGGAACTCGACCTGGGGCTGCCGGTGCCGCTGCAGCTCTTCCCGGCCGTGACCGGCTTCATCGGCGGCGATCTGGTAGCGGTTCTTTTCGGATCACGGCTCACGAATCACGGTTTCCCCCCTCACTCCTCACCCCTCACCCCTCACGAAATCGGGCACCAAGGCCCCGCCCTCGTGCTCGACCTCGGTACCAATGCCGAACTGGCGCTGTGGACCGGTTCCCACTGGCGGGTGACTTCGGCCGCCGCCGGGCCGGCCTTCGAGGCCGGCAATATCGCCTGTGGGATGCCGTTGGCGCCGGGGGCGGTGACCGATGTGCAACGCTCCGGCGACCGCCTGGAACTGGTGGTGGCCGGTGGCGGCCGGCCGGCCGGGCTGTGCGGCAGCGGCCTGCTTGCCCTACTGGCGGTGGCTCGCCGCGGCGGGCTGATCGATGTCGGCGGGCGGATTGTCGCCCCTGACGAGGTCGACACCAATCTGGCCCGTTATCTGGTGCCGGACGGGGCGGGGTGGAGCCTGGCCTTCCATCGCGATGCCCGGGGGGAACTGCGCCTGACCCAGGAGGATGTGCGCCAGTTTCAATTGGCCAAGGGGGCGGTGCGCGCCGGCGTCGAAGTTCTGCTCGGGCGGAGTGGTCTGGCCCCTGCCGAGATCGTCGCGGTCATGCTGACCGGCGCCTTCGGCGCGGCCCTGCCGAAAGCCGCTCTGGAAGGGGTTGCCATGCTGCCGGAGGGCATGATAGATAAGCTCTTCCCGGTGGCGAACGGGGTGCTCGACGGACTGGCGGACTATCTCCGCGACCCGCACGGGCCGGAGCGCCTGGCGACCCTGCTGGACACCGTCAAGCCGCTGCCGCTCTCCGGAACCCCGGCCTTCGAGAGGCGCTTCCTGGCGGCGCTGGATTTTTAGCCGGAACTTTCGACACGGAGACGCAGAGACGCGGAGAAGAACCAAACGTCCCTGTTGTTAACATCATGAAAACCTTGACTTTCCATGATGGCTCTGGTTTGACGATGCAGTTTCTGCAGTTGGATTTTCTCTGCGTCTCCGCGTCAATATTAATTTTTGAGGAGATTCCCAAAATGGCCAAGATTCAGCGGGCACTGATCAGCGTTTCCGACAAGACCGGCATCCTCGATTTCGCCCGGGAACTGGCCGGGTACGGAGTCGAAATCCTCTCCACCGGCGGCACCGCCAAACTGCTGCGCGACAATGGTTTGCCGGTCAAGGACGTCGCCGATTTCACCGGCTTCCCGGAGATGCTCGACGGCCGGGTCAAGACCCTGCATCCCAAGGTGCATGGCGGCCTGCTCGGCCTGCGCGCCAATCCCGAACACGTCGCGACCATGCTGGCCCATGGCATCCAGCCGATCGACATGGTCGTGGTCAATCTCTACCCCTTCGAGGCCACCGTGGCCAAGGCCGACTGCCCTCTCGAGGAGGCCATCGAGAATATCGACATCGGCGGACCGACCATGCTGCGCTCGGCGGCCAAAAACAACGCCGATGTCACCGTGCTGGTCGACCCTGTCGACTACCGTGCAGTCCTCGACGAGATGCAGACGAACGGCGGTGCGGTCGGCAGGGCCACCAACTTCCGGCTGGCGGTCAAGGTCTACCAGCATACCGCCGCCTACGACGGCGCCATCTCCAACTGGCTCGGCAAGCAGTTGGGCGAGGACGCTGCCCACTTCCCGCCGGTGCTGACCCTGCAGTATCGCAAGGCACAGGGGATGCGCTATGGCGAGAATCCCCACCAGGGCGCCGCCTTTTACGTCGAGCGCGACGTGCGCGAGGCGTCGATCGCCACCGCCCGCCAGCTGCAGGGGAAAGAGCTCTCCTACAACAACATCGCCGACACCGATGCGGCTCTGGAGTGCGTCAAGCAGTTTGCCGAGGGCCCGGCCTGCGTCATCGTCAAGCACGCCAACCCCTGCGGGGTGGCCATCGGCGCTACGCTCCTGGAGGCCTACGACCGCGCCTACCGGACCGATCCGGAATCGGCTTTCGGCGGGATTATCGCCGTCAACCGCGAGCTGGATGCCGCGACCGCCCAGGCGATCTGCGAGCGCCAGTTCGTCGAGGTGATCATCGCTCCGGCGGTTGCGGCCGCCGCCGGCGAGATCGTCGCCGCCAAGAAGAATTTGCGCCTCCTCGAGTGCGGCATGTGGCCGGAACAGTCGTCGCCGCGCCTTGATCTGAAGCGGGTCAACGGCGGCGTGCTGGCCCAGGATACGGACCTCGCTCTCTTTGCCGAACTCAAGGTGGTCAGCAAGCGTCAGCCGACCGCCCAGGAGATGGAAGATCTGCTCTTCGCCTGGCGGGTTGCCAAGTTCGTCAAGTCCAATGCCATCGTCTACGGCAAGGGGCAGATGACCATCGGCGTCGGCGCCGGGCAGATGAGCCGGGTGAACTCGGCGCGCATCGCCGCCATCAAGGCCGAGCACGCCGGCCTCGAAGTCAAGGGGGCGGTGATGGCTTCCGATGCCTTCTTCCCGTTCCGCGATGGCATCGACAACGCCGCCAATGTCGGCATCAGCGCGGTGATCCAGCCAGGCGGCAGCATGCGCGACAGCGAAATCATCGCTGCCGCCGACGAACACGACATGGCGATGGTGTTCACGGGGATGAGGCATTTCCGTCACTAGAAAATCTTTTACAGCATAGAGTTTTATGGGTCGGGTAAGACCCATGGGACGTCTGCTGTTTGCAGGAGTTTGCCATGCAAGTTCTGGTAATCGGCGGGGGTGGGCGCGAGCATGCGCTGGTCTGGAAGATCGCCCAGTCGCCGCTGGTCAAGAAGGTCTACTGCGCCCCCGGCAACCCCGGCACCGCACAACTGGCGGAAAATGTCGCGCTACAGGCTGACGACCTCGACGGCCTGCTGGCCTTCGCCAGGAGCGAAGCCATCGACCTCACCGTGGTCGGCCCGGAATTGCCGCTGTCTCTCGGCATCGTCGATCGCTTCGAGGAACAGGGGCTGACGATCTTCGGTGCCCGCCGCAGTGCGGCGATCATCGAGGCGAGCAAGGCTTTTGCCAAAAACCTGATGAAGAAATACCAGGTACCAACCGCCTTCTACGAGGTCTTCACCGAGGTCGAGCCGGCCCTGGCCTACATTGACCAGCATGGCGCGCCGATCGTCGTCAAGGCAGACGGCCTTGCGGCCGGCAAGGGAGTGATCGTCGCCCGTAGCGTCGCGGAAGTCAGACGGCGGTGCGCGACATGCTCTCCGGCAACGCCTTCGGCGCGGCCGGCTCGCAGGTGGTCATCGAGGAGTTCTTGGACGGTGAGGAAGCCTCGTTTCTGGTCTTCACCGACGGGAAGAACATCATCCCTCTGGCCAGCGCCCAGGACCACAAGCCGGTCTTCGACGATGACCGAGGGCCGAACACCGGCGGCATGGGGGCCTACTCCCCGGCGCCGGTGGTCACCCCGGCCGTTCACGAACAAGCCATGCAACAGGTGCTGCGCCGGGCCATCGATGGCATGGCCGCAGAAGGGCGGCCTTATCGGGGCGTGCTCTATGCGGGGCTGATGATCAAGGGGGAGAGCGTCAAGACCCTCGAGTTCAATGCCCGTTTCGGCGATCCCGAGTGCCAGCCGCTGTTGATGCGCCTCAAGTCAGACCTGGTGCCGGTGCTGCTGGCCTGTGCCCGCGGCGATCTCTCCGGCATCGAACTGGATTGGCATGACCAGGCGGCGGTCTGCGTGGTCATGGCCTCCGGCGGCTATCCCGGCGAGTTCGCCAAGGGTCTGCCGATCACCGGCCTCGAGCAGGCGGCGCAGATCGATGATCTGGTGGTGTTCCATGCCGGCACCGCCGAACAGGGCGGGCAGATCGTCAACCACGGCGGCCGGGTTCTCGGCGTCACCGGTCGCGGGCCAACGGTGGCCGCTGCCATTGACAAGGCCTACCAGGGGGTGCGCGCCATTACCTGGGAGGGCGCACATTTTAGGACCGATATCGGCAGAAAGGCATTAACCAAGGGCTAGAGGCTGGGGGCTGGTTTTGCCAGTCCCTAACCCCTAGTCCCCCGCCCAGGACTTAAAAGGAGCATATCATGTCCAACCAACCCCTCGTCTCCATCCTGATGGGCAGCGATTCCGATTACGAGATCATGGTCGAGGCGGCCAAGGCCCTTGACCAGTTCGGGGTGCCGTTTGAGATGACGGTTTCCAGCGCCCACCGCACCCCGGAGCGCACCGCCAACATCGTCCGCGGGGCGCGGGAACGTGGCGTCAAGGTGCTCATCGCCGGTGCCGGGGCCGCGGCCCACCTGGCCGGGGTGGTGGCGGCCGAAACCACGCTGCCGGTCATTGCCGTGCCGATCGACTGCACCTCGCTGCATGGTCTTGACGCCCTGCTCGCCATGGTACAGATGCCGGCCGGCATTCCGGTGGCGACCGTGGCGATCGGCAAGGCCGGCGCGCGCAATGCCGGCATCCTGGCCGTGCAGATGCTGGCCCTCAACGATGCCGACCTGACCCGCCGGCTGGTCGAGTTCAAGGCGGAGATGGCGGTGGGGGTGGAGGCCAAGGCCAAGGTGCTCAAACGCCGGCTCGAGGAGGACTTCCCGCGCTGAGTCGGCGGTTTTGGTCAAAAGGGGCCATTTCGTCCGTGTCGCAGGCGCCGGCCACCGGTTTGCCTTGACACTGAAAAAAGACCCACAGTACACTGACCGAGTTAACGTCAGAGAGGGCTCGTGCGAACTGCCGCACTTCGCCCTCTCTTTTCAGGAGACGCACTTTGAGCAATGAGCAAAATTTCGTCGATCGCCTCTGGGACTTTTTCTGTTCCCTGAAGCTGGCGATCACCACCCTGATCCTGCTGGCCCTGACCTCGATCCTCGGCACCGTCATCGAACAGGGCACCACCCCCGAGGAGCTGGCCGCCAAATCCGGCTGGAACCTCGACTTCCTGAAGTTCCTCGACAGAATCGACGCCTTCGGCATGTACCACTCCTGGTGGTTCCTGGGGCTGATGGGGCTGTTCGCCGTCAACCTGATCTGCTGTTCGATCAAGCGCTTCCCGCACGTCTGGAAGACCGTGCGCAATCCGAAGCTGGTCGCGGACGACGGCCATTTCCGCACCCTGAGCAACGTCGAAGAGGTGGTGGTCGCCAAGGGAACGCTTGATGGCGTCCGCGACCAGGTGGTCACCCTCCTCAAGGGCAGTTTCGCCGCCCCGGTGGTCACCGAGCAAGACGGCAAGATCCACCTCTACGCCGAGAAGGGCGCGCTCTCTCGCTTCGGCGTTTACGTCACCCACTGCTCGATCCTGATCATCTTCCTCGGGGCGATGATCGGCAACATCTGGGGCTACAAGGCCTTCGTCAACATCACCGAAGGGGGGACCGTCAGCGAGGTCTGGAGCCGCAGCGGCCAGCAGGCGATCCCCCTCGGTTTTTCAGTGCGCTGCGACGATTTCAGCGTCAGCTTCTACGAAGGTACCCAGCGTCCCAAGCTCTACTCCAGCGACCTGGTGGTCCTGGAGAATGGTCAGGAGGTCCTGAAGAAGACCATCGTGGTCAATGACCCGCTGAACTACAAGGGGTTGACCTTCTACCAGTCCAGCTACGGGTCGGCCGGCGATCCTCAGTTCCTGCTGCGCGTCCGTGAGCGGGCCACCGGCCAGGTTGTCGAAACCGTTGCCAAGATGGGGCAGCGTCTGGCGCTGCCGGGGGGCGGGACCTTTGCCGTCACCAACTTTGCCCAGAGCTACGATCGCTTCGGCCCGGCCGTGCAGATGCAGGTCAGCACCGCCGATGGCCGGCAAAGCAACCCGTTTCTCGTCCTGCAGAACTTTCCTGACTTCGATGCCCAGCGCGGCGGCGATCACATCTTCAGCCTGCTCGACCTGAAGCAGAGCTACTATACCGGCCTGCAGGTGGCCAAGGATCCGGGCGTGTGGGTGGTCTGGCTCGGCTGCTTCCTGATGGTGGTCGGCTCATGCGGGGCCTTCTTCCTCTCGCACCGGCGCCTGTGGGTGACCATCCAGCCGCTGGCCAAGGGGGTCGGCGTCAAACTCGGCGGCAGCGCCCATCGCAATCAACCGGCCTTCGCCCTTTATTTCGACAGGCTCAAAAAGGACCTCAACGATGCACTGGCTAAGCAATAGCCGGGTGCGCTTTTCGCGGGAGACGCTTCCATGACCAGTTCGTTGTTCTTCAACCTCACGACCGTGGCCTACTTCTCTGCCATGGCGGTCTTCATCCTCTATCTCAGTGCCAAGAGCGAAAAGATCGGTCTGGTCGCGACCGTCCTCAGCTGGGGCGGCTTCGCCGCCAACACCATCGCCATCGGCCTGCGCTGGAGCGAGGCCTACGCCATGGGCTTCCAGCAGGCGCCGCTGTCGAACCTGTACGAATCGGTGGTGTTCTTCGCTTGGTCGATCCTGCTCATCTATCTGCTGTTCGACCTGAAGTACAAGTATCGCGCGATCGGCGCCTTTGTCCTCCCCTTCGCCTTTGCCGGGATGATCTGGGCGCAGTGGGGGCTCGACGCCACCATCGCGCCGCTGGTGCCGGCCCTGCAGAGCAACTGGCTGACCTACCACGTGATCACCTGCTTCCTCGGCTATGCGGCCTTCGCCATGGCCTGTGGCGTGTCGGTCATGTTCCTGATCAAGGTCGGCAAGGAGGATGCCGCTTCCGGCAACCCGGTGGGCGGCATCCTCGGCATGTTCCCGAGCGCCAAGGTGCTCGACGATCTCAACTACAAGGCAATCATGGTCGGCTTCCCGATGCTGACCCTGGGGATCATCACCGGTGCGGCCTGGGCCAACTACGCCTGGGGCACCTACTGGAGCTGGGACCCGAAGGAAACCTGGAGCCTGATTGTCTGGTTCATCTACGCCGCCTTCCTGCATGCCCGTTTCACCCGCGGCTGGGTCGGCCGGCGCGCCGCCTGGCTGTCGATCATCGGCTTCGCGGCAACGATTTTCTGCTACCTGGGGGTCAACCTGCTCCTTTCCGGCCTGCACTCCTACGGCGGGGGGTAGTCTGGCAGACTCCCTGCCGTAAGCAGGGCAAGCGTACTCCCGGCGGGGCTGCGGCAGATGATGACTTCATCTGCCGCAGCCCCGCAAACTTTATCGGGAGCGCCTCCGTCTGCGGGACGGCCACGGCGCTCAAGGCGGGCGAATGATGGAGACCCTCGATTACCTGCAGGGCTTCGACCTGCAGCTGCCGCAGGCGCGCGACGGCTACCGCTTTTCCCTCGACCCCCTGTTGTTGTGCGACTTTGCCAAAATTGACGCGCGGGCCCGGGTGGTCGATCTCGGCACGGGGAGTGGCATCATTCCGCAGCTGCTGGCCAGGGCGGGGAAGGGGCGGGAGTGGCTCGGCCTCGAGCTGCAACCGGCCATGGTCGAACGGGCGCGGCGCAGCGTCAGTCTCAACGGACTGGAGAATGTGGTACGCATCGAGTTGGGCGACGTCCGCGCCCTGCCGGTCGACTGGCAGGGTGAAAGCGTCGAGGTGGTGATGACCAACCCGCCCTTCCGTCCACCGACGCGGGGCCGGGTCGCCCCCGGCGTCGAGCGGGGCCTGGCCCGTTTCGAACTGGCCGGCGGGCTGCCGGATTTCCTGCGGGCTGCCGCCTTTCTGCTCAGGAACGGCGGGCGTTTTTACCTGGTTTACCTTGCCGAACGCCTGGCCGAACTGCTCGACGGCATGCGCACCTACCGGCTTGAACCGAAGCGGCTGCGTCTGGTTCATTCGCGCGCCGGCGCGGCGGCCAAGCTGGTTCTGGTGGAGGGGCGCAAGAACGGCCGGCCAGGGGTGACGGTCGAAGCCCCGCTGATTGTCTATCGGGAGGGAAAAGCGCGGGAATATACGGCAGAGGCGCAGAGAATCGTGGCGGCGTCCCGCACGGAGGTCAGCTGAATTCTCTGGCCCGCGTCAGGCGGGCCTGCTGCATCAGGAGGGTTTCCAGCTCCTGACGCAGTTCGGCGTCGCTGACTGTGGCCAGCAACGCCCGCATTTCGGCGACCTCCTCGGCGGGCAGCACGACCCCCCGCCAGCGGGGCGCTTGTTTCAGGCCTGATGCTGCCGGGCGCGGCGCAATGCTGCCCCGCTTGAGAAATATCTCGCGCAGGCAGGCGTCGCCGAGCCGGGCATTGAGCTTGGCCAGGATCTGTGGCTTGAGCAGCTGCAGCTGCTGCATCCAGGTCGGCTGGTCGACGCCTACCTCGAGAATGCCGTCGCGGATCCGGTCGGGCCTGGTATGCGCGGCGATCTGCGGCCCCACCACCTCGTCCCAGACCAGCATGGCCCGGTACTGGCGCAGACGCTCGTCAAGTCCCCATCCCGCCAGCAGGGCATTGACCAGGTCCCCGGCCCGTGCCGCCCGACGCATGGGCGGGCGCCTGCCGCGACTCACCGGAATCTCCGGCGCCGGGCGCGGCTGCCGATGATCTGCCCGGCCAGCGCCAACGCGAGGGTGAAGGGGATCGCCCGCCAGCTGACGTCATTGGCGATGCGCAGGCCGATGATGAAGGGGATCGACAGGTGGATGAAGACGAACCAGCGCAGCGAAAAGCGCGGCGCGCCCTCGCGCAGGTAGCCGAGAGGAATGTTGCTGAGAAGAGCAAACCCGAGGATGCCGAGCAGGGCGGGATCGAGCAGGTTGGGCAAGGGCGGGCCTTTCGAAGCCGATATCCGCATACTTTAGTCGGCGGCGTTCCCGGCTGTCAATGTCGCAAGACGCCAGCCCCAGGGAGTCTTGGATTTTAAGTCCTGCATCTCGTGTCGCGAAATCTCGTGACGCGCATCAGTCTTGCGCCTGAAACCTTCCCGGTGCTAAGGTTTAAAAGTTTGCCGGATCAGCCAGTTTTCGTGAGGTCGCGCCATGGATCAGAAGCAACAGTTGCTGCTAGACACCACCCGCCGGCTGATCCGCCGCGGCGCTTTCCCCAACCTTGCCAAGGTTCTCGCCAAGTCGCACCCCGCCGACATTGCTGCCCTGTTCCGCTATCTCGACCTCAAGGAGCAGCGCATCCTTTTCAACCTGATCGAGGAAGCGGAAAAGAGCGCCTACGTCCTTTCTGAACTGGATCATGCCACCGGCGCCCAATTGCTCGAGCAGCTCGACAAGGAGACGATAACCGAAGTTCTGCAGGAGATGCCCTACGACGACGCCGTCGACATTATCCAGAACATGCCCGAGGAAGTCGCCGAAGCGCTGCTGAGTATCATGCAGGACGAAGACTCCGATGAGATCGAGCAGCTCCTGCAATACGGCGAGGACACCGCCGGCGGGATCATGGCCACCGAGTTCTTCGCCCTCGGCGAGGACGTCACGGTGCGCGAGGCGATTGAGGCGCTGCAAAAGGCCGAAGACCTCGAGATGGTCTTCTACGTCTACGTCATCAACGACCAGCAGCAACTGGTCGGAGTGCTATCCCTGCGCCAGTTGCTGACCGTGCCGCCGGAGTCGCCGCTCTGCCAGATCATGGCCACCGAAGTCATCAGCGTCGGTACCGGCATGGACCAAGAGGAGGTAGCGCAGCAGGTGGCGCGTTACAACCTGTTGGCAGTCCCGGTCGTCGACGACAACAACCGGCTGGTCGGGATCGTCACCGTCGACGACATCATCGACGTCTTGCGCGAGGAGGCTACCGAGGACATCTACAAGATGGCCGGCACCAGCGAGGAGGAACTGCTCTACGGGCACCGGTCGCTGAAGATTGCCCGCCTGCGCCTGCCGTGGCTGATCACCAGCCTGTTCGGCGGGGTGGTCACCGGCTACCTGATGTGGCTGTTCAAGGCGACCCTGGAGCAGATCATCGCGCTGGTCACCTTCGTGCCGGTCATCACCGGCATGGGCGGCAACGTCGGCGGCCAGTCGTCGACCATCGTGGTACGCGGCTTTGCCACCGGCCGCATCGACTTCTCCATGCTGCGCCAGGTCTTTTTCAAGGAGCTGCGGGTCGGCCTGATCATGGGTGCCGTCTGCGGGGTGGTGGTCGGCCTGGTGGCGTTCATGTGGCACCACAATCCCTACCTCGGCGTCGTGGTCGGCCTGGCCATGGTCACCGCCATGGCCGTCGCGGCGAGCATGGGGGTGCTGGCCCCCAGCTTCTTCAAGAAGATCGGCATCGACCCGGCCATCGCCTCCAGCCCCTTCGTGCAGACCGCCAACGACATCTCCGGCATCCTCATCTACTTCGGCACCGCCACGCTGTTCCTCAACCTGCTGCATTGAGGAGGTTTGTGAAATTTTAGCCTGTAAAATCCTTTGTGTAAATGGCCAGATTCGGTTACAACCCCCAACGACTGGAGGAACCGATGGCCATTCCCGACGACCTGCTCACCGCCCTGATGAAGGATTACAGGAATCCTGAAGACCTCATCGGGGAGACCGGGCTCCTGAAGCAGCTGACCAAGCAATTGTTGGAGCGCGCCATGCAGGCTGAGATAACCGACCATCTCGGCTATGAGAAGCACGCGCCGGCCGGCAAAAAGACCGACAATTCACGCAATGGCAGCTACAAGAAGCGCGTCAAGGGAGAGTTCGGCAATCTTGACATTGCCGTTCCCCGCGACCGGAACGCAACCTTCGAACCGATCATTCTCCCCAAGGGGCAGAGCCGCTTCGCCGGGTTCGACGACAAGATCATCGCTCTGTATGCCCGGGGGATGACCACCCGCGACATCCAGGCTCACTTGGAAGAGATGTACGGCGTCGAGATTTCACCGCCGCTGGTTTCGCAAGTGACCCAGGCGGTGCAGGAGGACATCATCCTCTGGCAGAACCGCCCCCTGGATGAAGTCTATCCCATCGTTTACCTCGATGCTATCCGCGTCATGGTGCGCCATGATGGCCGGGTCATTAATAAGGCTGTCTACCTGGCCATTGGCGTCAATCTCGAAGGAATCAAGGACGTCCTCGGGATGTGGACCGCAGAAACCGAAGGCGCCAAGTTCTGGCTCCAGGTGGTGACCGAGCTGAAGAACCGTGGCGTTAAGGACATCTTCATTGCCTGCGTCGATGGGCTCAAGGGGTTCCTCGAGGCGATCGAGGCGGTCTTCCCACAGACCCAGAACCAGCTCTGCCTGGTGCACATGGTGCGGCACAGTCTGAACTATGTCTCCTGGAAACAACGTAAAGAGGCCGCCGCTGATTTGAAGTCCATCTATCAGGCGCCGACCATTGAGCAGGCCGAGGTCCACTTGGCGCAGTTTGAAGCCAAGTGGGATGGCAGCCACCCGACGATCAGCCGCTCGTGGCGGCGCAACTGGGAACGCATTACCCCGTTGTTCTCTTACCCGCCGGCGATTCGCAAGGTGATTTACACGACCAACGCCATCGAGTCCGTAAACATGTCGCTGCGCAAGGTCACGAAGAACCGGGCTCGTTTCCCAACGACGACGCCATGTTCAAGCTGCTTTATCTGGCCCTGAAGAATATCTCCAAGAAATGGACCATGCCGATTCATGACTGGAAATCGGCATTGAATCAGTTTACGATCATCTTCGAAAACAGGATGCCGCAACACTGACCGATTGACCGTTTACACACAATCCTTTACAGGCCCTGAAATTTATGGGAAATTTTGACCGATGAATACACGCCAGCCGTAAAGACGTGGATGGCTTGTCTTGTTTTGAACTGCCCATTTCCTGGGTTACTTACGGAGCCTCTCACTGTCTATGAAAACCTTGCTCATAATTGGTGCGACAGGCCAAGTCGGGCAGGAGATATTGCAGCTGGCCTTGCAACATCACGAGATTTTTCGGGTGATAGCGCCCACGCGCCGCCCCTTGCCATCTCATGCAAAGCTTGAAAATCCCATTGTCAATTTCGATAGTCTTCCGAAAGACGCCCCTTGGTGGAAAGCTGACTTTGCGCTCTGCACTCTGGGAACCACGTTACGTCAGGCGAAATCCAGGGCTGCCTTTTATCGCGTGGACCATGATTATACCTTGACTATGGCAGAACTGGCCCATCTGGCTGGAACCCCGACGTTCGGACTGGTTTCTTCACTGGGCGCCAATCCCCTGTCTCTAGTGTTCTATCTTAGGGTTAAGGGGGAGATTGAGCGAGATCTCGCTGCCCTGGGATTTACTTCTTTGGTCATCGTGAGGCCCTCGCTGCTGGTCTGGGGTCCGCGATCCAGCGGCCGGCCATTAGAAGCTGTTGGCCTCTTTCTCGGCGAACATCTTGCCGCACTGCTTCCCCGGCGATATCGGGCAGTGTCAACACATAACGTGGCGAGGGCACTGTTCGCCGCTGCTCTTCGTTCGCCCGCGGGACTTCACCTGATCGAATCAGAGAAACTCTCGGACTGAATGCCCTCCCCGACAACTATGCTCAGAGGAGCACCCATGAAAATCAAGAAAGCCTTTCTCATTGCAGCGTTCATCATCGTTTCGGTCATAGCCTTGCTCTATGGTGTGAATCCCCAATGGTTCGGCCGCACGTTCCTGAACCTGCCACAGCTCGATCCAAACATTGCACATATCCTCCGGGCAGTCATGTGTCTGTATCTGGCGCTGGGGTTATTCTGGTTGTATTCGGCATTCAACCAAAAATATCGAAACGTCGCAGTTCTTACTACGATAATCTTCTCTGGCGGCTTGGTCACAGGAAGAATTATCAGCTACTTCAGGGAGGGGCAACCAGCACCGCTGTTGACATTTTATATTATTGCTGAATTAGCGCTTATACCGTTGGCCTACTGGGTCTTTACCTTGGAAGAGTGAAGTGCGGTCCATTTCGTTGCCAACGATTAATTTTTGACCAAAACCCACAGTGGATTTGACTGTGCTTAACGTGACATAACCCGCGGGAAACTATTTACAAG
>JBFYXI010000042.1:0-13184 GCA_041310635.1 Desulfuromonadaceae bacterium
AGCCAGTGCCTCGCCCTTGCCACCGGATCGCTGAACCGCTGTGGCCGCCGTTGCCGGGCGCGCCGCGTAGCTGGCCAGGGCCTCCTGGATCCGCAGCTGTGCAGCGGCGGCAGGAGCGACCGGCTCCACCGCTGCACCTGGCGGGGCATGCGGCGCACCGGCCGGCGGCGGCGCGATGGCCACGGGCGGCAGACTGGTGCTCAGGGAAATTCCGCCCTGGTCATGCAGGCGGCAGCGCACCGCGCCCTGGACAAAAGCATGGACCTGCTGCTGGTCGCGAAAGCGTACTTCATGCTTGGTGGGGTGGACATTGACATCGACCTGGGCGGGAGGCAGATCGAGAAAGAGGATCGCCACCGGGTAACGGCGCTTCTCCAGCAAGGTCCGGTAACCCTCAAGAATGGCATGCTGCAGCACCCGGTCACGAACGAATCGGCCGTTCACGTAGGCATAGATATGACCGCCACTGGCCCGGCTCAACCCGGGCGTGCCGATCAGGCCGGTGAGAACGGCACCGTCGGCCTGCGCATCGATCGGCACCAAGTCTGCCACCAGGGTGCGTCCCAGCAGCGCCGCGGCACGTTCTTCGAGACGCTGATGGCGATAGGCTTCGAGATGCAGTCGGCCATTGTGATTGAGGCGCACGTGGATGTCGGGGCGGGCCAGTGCCTGGCGCACGACCACTTCGGCGATGTGACCGAATTCGGTATCATCGCTGCGCAGGAATTTGCGGCGACCGGGAGTGTTGAAAAACAGGTCGCGCACCTCGACGGTCGTGCCGGCGGCGGTGCCGACTGCTTCTACCTGGCGCACGGTGCCGCCCTCGGCATAGACCTGCCAGCCATGTTCCTGCCCGGCCGGACGACTGGTCAGACGCAGTCGTGATACCGAGGCAATCGACGGCAGGGCTTCCCCACGAAAGCCGAGAGTGTGCAGTGCAAACAAGTCGGTTGCCGAAGTGATCTTGCTGGTGGCATGGCGTTCCAGGGCCAGCAACAGATCGTCCCGGGCCATCCCGCAACCATCGTCGGTGATTCTGACCAGCCGTTTGCCCCCCTGTTCGATATCGATGATGAGCTCACTGCCGCCGGCGTCAATGGCGTTTTCCAGCAACTCCTTGACCAATGACGCTGGGCGCTCGACAACCTCGCCGGCAGCGATCTGATTGACCAACTGTTCAGGGAGAATACGGATCTTCGGGCTCATGGCATGGGGACGTCACGACAGGGGACGGCCGGCAAGGGCCGCAGGAACCATCGGCACGCTATTGGCGGCGTTCCAGACGGTCGAGCATATGTTCGATGTCGCTCAATTCGTCCTGGGGCTGGATCTGCGGCAGTTCTGTCAAAGGCCGCTGAAGCAGGCCGAGATCGCCGGCAACGCTGTGGACGATGCGGGCATCGACTTCCGCCTGTTTGCGCAGAAACGTCTCGAATAGGCAATTGTCGCAGATGGTGTTGATCAAACGCGGCACGCCACCGGAATAACGGTGGATCAACGGGATGGCTTCAGCATTGAACAGCATCCGCTTGGCGCCGGCGACCTGCAGGCGATGCTTGATGTACGAACTGGTGGTATCGACGGCCATCGACTTGAGATGATACTTGACCGCAACCCGCTGGGCCAGCGGCTCGTCGAGCGCCAGGCAATCCTCGACCTCGGAAAGGCCAAAAAAGACGATGTTCAGCAACTTCTTCCCGGGGATCTCAAGGTTGAGGAGACCGCGGAACTCCTCCATCAGTTCACGGCTTTGCAGCATTTGCGCCTCATCGATCAGGACCACGGCGCGCCGCCCTTCCTGTTCGATTTCAAGGAGCCGCACATAGAGCTGCTTGAGCAGCTTGAGACGGTCGCCGGCAGGTTCCGCCACCCGCAGCTGCAGGGCGATTCTGGTCAGGATCCACTCGGCGGTGATCCCTGAGTGGACCATGACCAGCAGCGAGGATTCGTAGCGCTCTTCCGGGAGGCTGTCGAGCATCTTGCGGGCCAGGGTGGTTTTGCCGGTGCCGACCCCGCCGACCAAAACCGCCAGCCCCTTGTTGGAATCGACCGCATACATCAGCCGCAACAACGCCTGATTATGCTGTTCGGTATTAAAGTAAAAACGTGAATCCGGCGCGTTGGAGAACGGCTCACGTTCCAGACCGAAATGATCAACGTAGTTCATCGGCAGCGTCAACCTGTTCACACATAGGAAATCCGGTCACGGCCGGGTCGGGCACCGTTCCCGTCGGCAGACTGATCATCGAGGCCGAGCGCTTCACGCAATGCCTTCAATTTGACAGCGACATCACGGAAAAACAGATCGCGGTCGGCGACGAACTGATAACTCTCGAGGGCCTCCAGGGTCCGGCCCATCGCTTCATAAAGCAGCCCGAGTTCGTAACGCAAGGCAACCCGCACCTCATCGGTCAAGCCTCCGCCACCCAAAGCCTCCTTGAAAGCTGCTTCGGCCGCGCGGTATTCGCCCAAGGCCTGCCGGCATTGTCCCTGCAAAGTCAGACAGTCCAGCCGCCGGGACGGTTCATGCGCGGCCTTGCTGAGTTCGGCGATGGCTTCATTGAGCAACCCCATTTCCTTGTAAGCAATGCCGAGATCGAAGTGCGACTGGGCATCCTCCTCGTCCTCCCGGCTGCCCGCCCCCGATGTCTCGGTGAAGCTGGCAGCCCCGGCCCGGTCCATGAACACCCCGGCATCAAGGCCTTCGTTAGCCGATGCTGCGAAGCCCTCGCCGGACGCTTCGACGTCGGCATCCTCAAGTTCCTCGAGCTCTTCAAGTTCCTCGAGAATTTCATACAGATCGTCAGCCGGGGGCTCTTCGTCCAGCCCGATCTCAGCGATCGCTTCCATGCCATCGAACAGCTCCGGGCCTTCAGCCGAGGCGTTGGCCCGCTCCTCGTCAATGATGACGGTATCGCCCGTTGGCGGTAGGAGATCATCCGCTGGTGGTGCGGCGGCAAGTTCTTCAGACGCCGCTGCCGCAGAGGGCTCCAAGGCCAAGTCAAGATCGCAGAACTCGGGCAATTCCAGAGCATCGAGCGGCGGGGATGGTGCGGATGGCTCATCAACCGGCGCAGCGGTAGCGGAGGCGAGGGACACTACAGCAATTTCGGCTGCAGAGGGGAGATCGAGATCGAGTTCCAGGTCGATCTCCAAAGGCGCAGACGCAGGCGAAAGCTCGACCGGGGGTGGCGGTGAGGGTGCGCTGGTTTTCGTCGGGTGGTCGGTCGGGGCCGGGGGCTTCTGCTGGCCGGGTTCTCGCTCGGGATGAGCCACGGGCAGGGACGGCGCCGACCGATCGACAGCTTCTGGGGTTGCATCAAGGGGGGCAGCGTCCGCGTCAGGTGAAGCATCAGCGGTGTCAGCCGGTAGGGCGGACCGGGACTGGCCTTCTGCCATCTGGCTGTGTAGCGCCGCGAATTTCGCGTGGAGGTTGGCAATGCCGGCCTTGTCCTCGCGATCCCGCAGAATTCTGTCGAGGGCGGAAAAGTGCTCAAATGCCTCGCTCTGCTCGTCGGCAGCGACCAGCATTTCGACCAGTTTACCGCGAATCGCAAGATTGTCGGGTTCGAGCGCCAACATCCTGCGCATTATTGCCAGTGCTTCCTGCGGCTTGTGGTTTTTCTCGTAAAGGGCGACCAGATTGCGGTATTCGTTGAGGCTGTTGCCGATCAACCCTTGCTTTTCGTTGAGTTCCGCCAGTCGCAGATAGATGTCGACACGGCTCGGCTCAAGCTTCTGCATCTGCTTGTATATGGCGATGGCCTTCAGGTAGAAGCCGGTATCCGTAAAGTTTTTGGCAACGGCTTCGTAATGCGGCTGAGCTTCGTCGTTATGTTTTTCACGGGTGAGGAGTTCGGCCAGTTTCTGCCGATTGCGAAAATCCTTGGGGAAAGCTTCGACAATTTTCCGGTATTCGCCAATCGCCTTGGGCAGTTGACCTTTCTCCAGAAATTTCTGGGCATTTTCGATCAGCTTGTCTTTATTGGCCACGGAGGGATACTCGATCCGGAGTTGAGTAGCGAGAACATGACATCGTTTGAAAATAATTGAATTTCGGCAACTTTGTCAATAGTCCGCGGCTTTTCGACTGCCGGAAGAGAGCCTGACTTGAGGTGCCCCCGCCAGGCCGGGTCAGAAACGTGAAGGTAGCCTGGCAGACCCGAACTCAGAGCCGTTTCAAGCGAGCCACCTCCGCGCTGGTCAGGCGGCGGTATTGGCCCGGGGCAAGCCCCTCCAGCGTGAGAAACTCGTAGCGGATGCGCATCAGGCGGCTGACCGGCAGGCCGAGCGCCGCGCACATGCGCCGGACTTGCCGGTTGCGCCCTTCGTGCAGGGTCAATTCGAACCAGGTGTGTCCGCCGCGACTGCGCACCTCGGTAACTTTGGCCGGAGCGGTCCTGCCATCGTCGAGTTCGACCCCCTCTTCGAGATGGCGCGCCAGCTCCGCGGTGAGGATGCCGCGCACGCGCACCAGGTAGGTCTTGGCAACTTCGTGAGAGGGGTGCGCCAGGCGGTTGGCCAACGCGCCGTCGTTGGTCAGCAAGAGCAATCCGGAGGTAGTCAGGTCGAGCCGGCCCACCGGGTAGACCCGTTCAGGGACGTCACGCAGCAGATCGGTAACCACCGCCCTGCCCCCTGGGTCGCGCAACGTCGTCACCACGCCGACCGGTTTGTGCATCAGCAAATAGACGTGCGGTTCCCGCAACTCCAGCGGCCGGTCATCGACCAGTACCGTGTCCGCGCGCGGATCGGCCTGCTCGCCGAGAACGGCAACCAGCCCGTTGACCTTGACCCGGCCGGCTTCGATGAGGGCCTCGGCCTGGCGCCGGGAACAAATCCCGGCAGCAGCAATCAGCTTCTGGAGCCGCTGCCGGCCGCAAGGGGACGGCTCAGGCACCGGGCTCCTCCGCAGGGAGCACGGCGGAGCCCTCATCCGTCTCGGGGTCGGCCGCCAGTTCGCTGAATTCCTTGAGGGTCGGCAGCGCGGCCAGATCGGGAATGCCGAACAGCTCGAGAAACTCGCGGGTCGTTCCATAAATCGCCGGTTTCCCGGGCACATCTTTTTTACCGAGAATCCGCACCAGATGCTTGTCCAGCAGAGTTTTCAGGACGCTGCCGGAGTCGACCCCGCGCAGATATTCGATCTCAGTACGGGTAACCGGCTGCCGATAAGCGATAATCGCCAGGGTTTCCAGCGCCGGCCGGGAAAACTTGAAGGCCCGGGTGCGCCCCAAGCGGCGCAGGTAGTCGGCATACTCGGGACGGGTGCGCAGCTGGTAGCCTCCGGCAACCTCCTGGAGAAAAAATCCCCGCGGCTGACCGGCATAGTCAGCCGCCAGAACCTGAAGCACGGCGGCAACGGTGCTGCATTCAGCTTCGACAACCTCGGCCAGCCGCTCGAGACGCAACGGGCCGTCGGCACCGAACAGGAGCGCTTCCACGAGGGGCTTCAAGTCAGGCATAGCCGAGAGATTCCTCGTCACTTTCAGCATCTCCGGGAAGAAGCTGCTCCTGGACGGCCGGTGTCAGCCAGATGGTGCCGAAACGCTGGCTCTGCAACAGATGCACCAGCCGCATTTTGACCAGTTCGAGCATTGCCAGGAAAGTGACAATGACCTCATGACGAGTCTTTTGCGTGGCGAACAATTCGCTGAAGGACAGACTCTGTTCCCCCTGCAGGGCCGTGAGTATCTGGTTGATACGGTCCGCGACCGACAGTTGCTCCGAGTAGACATCGTGAACCATCTGCGCGGGACGCTCCCTGAGCAGGTGTTGCAGCGCCTGCAGCAGGTCGTAGAGACCGATGGCGGCAAATTCTCCCTCGCCACCCTCCAGCACTTCCGGAGCCGGGGCGGCACGCACAAACAGTTCGCGATGCAACTGCGGCAGCTGGTCGAGGCGGATGGCGGCCTCCTTGTACTTTTGATATTCGAGCAGACGGCGCACCAGTTCCGCGCGGGGATCTTCCTCGTCGATCTCTTCGCCGCCATCATCGACCGCCTGGGGGAGCAGCATGCGCGACTTGATGTGCAGCAGGGTTGCCGCCATCAGCAGAAACTCCCCGGCCATATCGAGGTTGAGGGTCTGCAGCACATCGATGACGGCGAGATACTGCGCGGTGATCTCGGCGATGGGGATGTCGGTGATCTCCACCTCATTTTTCTTGATGAGATGCAGCAGCAGATCGAGCGGCCCGGCGAAGTTGTCGAGATGAACGGTGAACGGTTCCATAACCCTCCGCCTCAGCCGCCGAAAAGCAGCTGCACGGTCCGCAACACCACATCGACCTCGGGACCGGCCAGCAGGGCCACGATGCCGAAGACCAGGGGGGCGAAGAACGCACTCCAGATGGACGTTCCGAACACCAGGAAGACGATCAGCAGCAGGCCGAAGGGTTCGACCCGCCGGAGGATCGCGGCAAGCTGTTCCGGAAGCACGTTGATCAGGACGCGGCCACCGTCCAGTGGCGGAATCGGCAGCAGATTGAAGAGCGCGAGAATCACGTTGACGTACAAACCGAACGCAGCCATCAGGCTGATCGGCTCGCCGAAGGCCAGTGCCTGACTATCGGCCGGCGCGTCGGTGAACGCTGCTCCCCAACGCAGGCAGAGGGCACAGAAAATGGCGAGGGCCAGATTGGCACCGGGCCCCGCCAAGGCCACCAGAATCATGTCCACCCGGGTGCGCCGCAGGTTGCCGGGATTGACCGGTACGGCGCGGGCCCAACCGAAGCCAAGCAGCAGCAACGCCAAGGTGCCGATCGGGTCGAGGTGCCGGAGAGGATTGAGGGTCAGCCGTCCCAGCAGGCGGGCAGTCGGATCACCGCAGCGCTCGGCAGCGTAGCCGTGAGCGACTTCGTGAACGGTCACCGCCAACAGGGCCGGCACCAGCATGATCGAGAGCTTGAGGAAAAAATCGTGCATGCAGGGGCTTTCCCGACCGTCGTTCAGGTCGGGAACTTGTAACAGAACAGCAGGCTCAAGTCAAATCCGCCTCTGGGGATAAACCTTTGGATTTTCCGCAGGATTATCACTTTGGCACGGGCTTCTGACGGCGCCGGGAGCGATGCTTGCGCAGCACCAGGCTGCGCTCATCTTCAGCGGTAATCACCTCACCGTTCAGGCGCGCGCGCAGCAGGTCGGCCATGATCTGCTTGTAGATCGGGCCGGGCGCTATGCCCAGGCGCTGCAGATCGTGGCCGCCAAGCAGCGGCTGCACCATGCGCAGATGGGTGATGTAGCGGGACAGCCACTGTTTGACCCGCTCCTGAACGGTCAGTGCCATCAGAAAGAGCAGGATTTCGATGGTCAACGCCGAGAACCAGCGGTGCAGGTCGGCGTCCCTGGGTGGGCGCATCTGGCTGCGGCGGCCCTCGAGACGCCGGAGCAGGCGCATGCCGAGGCGCCGCTGGTCGACCAGCAGGACGGTCTCTGCCTGCGGCAGGTCGAGACGCTTGCCCAGAGCGGCCATCCCCTCGCCGTTCAGGGGCGCGGTCAAAACCAGCAGATAGCAGAGCCAGCGCCGGCAAGGCGGTCCGGAGTAGAGCAGGTCGTACCAGTCCATGACCCGCCGCGCCTCATTCAATGGACCCTGGAAGTCATGGCGCCGGGACAGCGCCGGGTGCATGACCCGCATCAGATCGAAGGCAGCCAGGCGCTCGAGGGCCGGGAGCGGGTCGCGTTCGGCGAGAATCAGCATCAGTTCATTGGCCAGCCGCTTGCCGCTGACCCGGTCGATCACCCCAAGGCGCACGGCACTGCGCAACAGTTGTTCGGTCTGGCGGCCGATGTGAAAACCGAGACGCTGCTCGAAACGGACGGCACGGAACATCCGTGTCGGATCCTCGATGAAGCTGAGATTGTGCAACACCCTGATGGCTCGCTCTTCGAGGTCGCGCACCCCGCCGTAATGATCGACCAGTTCGCCGAACTGGTCGTGGTTCAGGGCAATCGCCAAGGTGTTGATGGTGAAGTCGCGACGAAAGAGATCGAGCTTCAGCGAGGCATGCTCAACAGCGGGGAGAGCTCCCGGGTGCAGGTAATACTCCAGACGCGCCGAGGCGATATCGAGCTTGAAGCCGTCAGGGAACACCAGCACCGCGGTGCCGAATTTGCGATGGCAGCGGACCCGGCAGCCGTGTTCGGCGGCAAAGGCTTCGGCGAAGGCGATGCCGTCACCTTCGACGACCACGTCGACATCGAGGTTGGGGTGATTGAGCAGCAGGTCACGGACAAAACCGCCGACCGCGAAAGCGGCAAGGCTGAGCCGGTCGGCCACGCTGCCGAGGGAGTTCAGCATCTGCTGGACTGGCTGCGGCAAGCGTCCGCGTATCAGGCGCTGGATCTGGGCGCGCCGCAACTGCCGCCCGGGGGCTCTGCCCAGCCCCGCCGCCCGCGGCGAGCCGCCGCTGCTGGCCGCCAGGTGCCGGAGCAGGTCGGTCCGCGTCACGGCGCCGACCAGCTTGTCGTCCTGCAGCACCGGCACGAAGCGCTGGCTGCCTGTCACGATCAGCTCTTTGAGCTCATCGACGGGGGTTTCCGGAGCCACACAGCGGAATTCGCGGGTCATGAACTCGCTGACCGGCTGTTCCGCCAGCTTGAGGTAAACCCCCCGGTCCGTCACCTGACGGGTAATGATGCCGCAGACCTGCCCCTTGTCGATCACCGGCAGGGCATTGATGTGAAAGCGGCTGAACAGTTGCTGGGCGTGGCCGACGGTCTCTTCGGGGGTGACGCTCTTGACCGGTGACGACATGAGGTGGCGGACCTGCCACTGGGGGCGGACATGCCGCTGCAGCATGGCGGGGAGCAGCTCGAGAATCTGCAGCAGGGTCAAGTCGCGAAGGCTGGCGGCCGCCGCCGACGCATGTCCGCCGCCGCCGAATTCCCCGAGGATCTCTCCGGCATTGACTTCGGGACGGCGCGAGCGGGCCACCAGGAAAATCCGGCTTTCCATGCGCACCGCGACGAACAGCACGTCAAGGTTCTCGATGTCGCGCAGCTTGTGGGCCAGGGCGGCAATATCGCCGACGAAGTAGTCGACCGAGGCGTGGCTGATGCTGATATCGATGCCGTTGACATTCAGCACCGTACGATTGGCCAGCAGATCGTTGAGCAGGCGCACCTGGTCGGGGGTTAGTTCCTGGGCCAACATCGAAGCGACCACGTTCAGGTTGCCGCCGTGCTCGAGGAGAAACGCGGCCGCCTGGAAGTCGGCCACGCTGGTCGTGGTAAAAGTCAGGCTGCCGGTGTCTTCATAGAGGCCGAGCATCATCATCGTCGCCTCTTCGGCAGTCGGGACGATAGCGCGCTCCATGAACAGCTGGCAGAAGACCGTCACGGTCGAGCCGACGGGCCGGACGTGCTCGACCTCGCCGTGCAGGTCTCCGGCGCTCTCGGGGTGATGATCGTAAATATGGATCGGGAGACCGGGTCTCCGGGCGAGCTTTTCGAATACGCCGATGCGCGCCGACTGGCGGACATCGACCAGGATCAGGCGTTCGACCCGGTCGATATCGATGTCGCGCAGCTTCTGAAAATCAAAGGCATACTGCGCGCTCTTCAGGTAAAACTCGCGGAGCGTGCGCTCCTGCCCCCCCGGGAAGACCATGGCCGCCCCGGGGTAGAGACGCCGGGCGGCGATCATCGAGCCGAGGCAATCGAAGTCGGCATTGATGTGAGTGGTAATCAAGTCCATAGTCGTAAGGAGTGAGGAGTGAGGAATGAGGAGTGAGTGGCCAAGATGCATCGACGCCTCACACCTCACCCCTCACGTCTTGAGGCTGCCAATCACCTGATTAACATCATTCAGCCCCTCTTCGATCAGAAACGCCTCGATGCCGTCGATGATGGCGAGCATCGCCGCGGGGTCGACGAAGTTGGCGGTGCCGACCTGGACGGCCCGGGCGCCGACGATCAGGAACTCGAGAGCATCGCTGGCGGTCATGATGCCGCCGATGCCGATCACCGGGATCCGCACGGCCTGCACTACCTGATGGACCATGCGCACCGCGATCGGCCGGATTGCCGGCCCGGAAAGGCCGCCGGTGCGGTTGGCGATTTTCGGCTGGCGAGTGCGGATGTCGACGGCCATGCCGGTGATGGTGTTGATGCAGCTGATGGCGTCGGCGCCGGCCTCCTCCACCGCCCGGGCGATCACGGTGATGTCGGTGACGTTGGGGGTCAGTTTGACGATCAGCGGCTTGCTCAACTGGCGGCGCACCAGGGTGACGACTTCGGCTGCCGCGCGCGGGTCGGTGCCAAAGACGATTCCCCCCTGCTTGACGTTGGGACAGGAGATGTTCAATTCCACGGCCGCAACCTCAGGGACATCGGCGAGCCGTCGTGCGACCTCGCCGTACTCATCGAGAGTGTTGCCGAAGAAGTTGGCGATGACCGGGGTGTCGAGCTCGCGGTAATCGCGCGTCTTGTCGGTGACGAAGGCGTCGACGCCGACATTCTGCAGGCCGATGGCGTTGAGCATGCCGCTGGTGGTTTCGGCAATGCGCGGCATCGGGTTGCCGGCTTTCGGCTTGAGCGACAGCCCTTTAGTGACGATGGCGCCGAGTCGCCGCAGATCGAGGTAGGGGGCAAATTCCTGGCCGTAGCCGAAGGTGCCCGAGGCCGGCATGACCGGGTTGCGCAGCTTGAGGCCGGCGACCTCGACGGCCAGGCTGGGTCGTTTCTCTGCCATTTCACTTATCTCCAGACTGCACGAATATACTGGTCCACAGAAACTTCATAACCCTGAATCACCAAGACACCAAGACACCATGAAAATCATTGATTTTACTCAAGAATCTCTTGGTGTCTTGGTGATGAACGCCTTTACTCACTCCTCACGCCTCACGCCCAACCGCCCCCAATCGAGCTGGTCGGCGGCAAACACCGGTCCTTCCTTGCAGGTGCACAGGTAGTTCGGCTGCTGTTCGCTGTGCCCTGCCCCCTTGACCACGCAACCCAGGCACGCGCCGACGCCGCAGGCCATGTGTGCCTCCAGAGACACCTGCAACGGCACCTGGCGGACCCGGCAGATCTGTTCGACCGCCGCCAGCATCGGCATCGGCCCGCAGGCATAGACCTCGGCGCAGGGATATTTGGCCAGCTTGCGCTCCAGCACCCTGGTCACCAGCCCTTCTTCGCCGAGGCTGCCGTCATCGGTGGAGACGTAGGTTTCCACCCCCAGCCGCTCGAACTCGGTCACTGCCAGGATGTCGTCGCGGGTGCGTCCGCCCATCAGCAGGCGGACCTGGTGCCCCCGCTGGATCAACGCCTCAGCCAGCAGGAACAGCGGCACCAGGCCGATGCCGCCACCGACCAGCAGCTTGGCGCAATCGGTATCGGCCATGGTGAAACCGTGGCCCAGGGGGCCAAGCAGCTCCACCCGGTCGCCGGCATGCAGTTCGCTCATGATCCTGGTTCCCTGGCCAACCACTTTGTAGAGCAGTTCCATATATTCGCGCGGCGGCAATCCGTCGCACTCCGGCGGCAGACAGCCGGTGCGAAAGATGCCGAAGGGGCGTCGCAGCATGGTCGGCAGCGACTGCTCCGGTCGGAACATGACGAACTGCCCGGGTTGGACAGCGGCCGCGAAGCCGGGGGCAAGAATGCGCATCCGCCAGTAGCCGGGGGCGATTTCCTGATTGGCGAGGATAATCGTCTGGTAGTTTTTCATCAGCACCTCTTTTTTATCGTGAGGAGTCAGGAGTGAGGGGTGAGGCGAATGAACTCTAATCCCATCAATCCGTCAGGAGAATCTTGCTGGAGATCTCACTCCTCACCCCTCTCGGGTTTACAACACATGACCAGGGCATCTTCACCATCGCCATAGTAACGCGGTCGGCGGTTGACGGTGCGGAACCCGTAGCGTTTGTAAAGGGCGATGGCCGCCGCGTTGCCGGCCCGCACCTCCAGCCAGGCCGACTCGAAACCGGCTTCCCGACAGCGCTCCAGAGACTGCTCCAGCAGTCGCGCCGCTACCCCCTGACGTCGGAAAGCCGGCGCCGTGGCCACGTTCTGAATCTGCACTTCGCCGGCGACCAGCCAGGTGCAGATGAAACCGGCCAGTTGCCCGCTGCGCCAGCAGAGGTCCACGCACGCGAACGGGTTGTCGAGTTCCGCGGTAAAATGTGCCGGGCTCCAGGGATCCTGCTGGGCGGCACACTCCAGTTCATATACCGGCGCCAAGTCCGCAATCGTCATGGGGCGGATGATCTCGGCGGCGGATGAATTGCCGTTTGCCAACATGCTGTCGTACATCGGGGCCGGGGTGGAAGAATCGCTGCAAGCAGCCGGTATCTCACGACACAATTGCCGTTGATGATGATAGGCTACCCCCTGTGAGGTGTAAAGTCGAAAGATGCCAGGACGGCGCGGCCTGCCGTGAACGTTGACAAGGCCGGGATGGGTGATCTATTTAAATGCTTTACTATCTCGAGGAGCGCCCCCTTGGCAGACAATCAAAGCATGACCTACAAATCGGCCGGGGTCGATATCGAGGCCGGCAACCGCTTCGTCGACCTGATCCGCCCCCTGGTGAAAGCCACGATGCGCCCCGAGGTGCTGACCGAAATCGGCGGGTTCGGCGGACTCTTTTCGCTGAACACCCGCAAGTACCCCGACCCGGTCCTGGTTGCCTCCACCGACGGCGTCGGCACCAAGCTCAAACTGGCCTTCCAGATGGATCGCCACGACACAGTCGGCATCGACCTGGTGGCCATGTGTGTCAACGACATCATCGTCCAGGGGGCGGAGCCGCTCTTCTTCCTCGACTACTTCGCCACCGGCGCCCTCGCCCCGGAAAAGGCCGCCGAAGTGGTCAAAGGCATTGCCGAGGGCTGCAAGCGCGCCGGCTGCGCCCTGATCGGCGGCGAGACGGCCGAACTCCCCGGCTTCTATGCTGCGGGCGAGTATGACCTGGCCGGTTTCACGGTCGGCGTGGTTGATCGCCATGCGATCATCGACGGCTCCAGCATTCAGGTCGGCGAGGCGGTGATCGGCATCAGCTCCAGCGGCCTGCATTCCAACGGCTACTCGCTGGCCCGCAAAATCGTGACAGAGCGCCTTGGCAACGATCTTGACGCGGTTCTCCCGGAACTCGGCGAACCGCTCGGCGAAGTGCTGCTGCGCCCGACCAAAATCTACGTCAAGCCGATCCTCAACCTGTTGCGCGACTTCCAGATC
>JBFYXI010000070.1:0-9098 GCA_041310635.1 Desulfuromonadaceae bacterium
ACTGCGCCGGGGCCTTCAAGATCGAAGGGCTGGGGATCGCCCTGATGGAACAGCTGGAGGGGCGCGATTACACCGCGCTCATCGGCCTGCCGCTGATTCGCCTGGTGGAGTTTCTGCAGCAGTTCGAAGTGGAGGTTCTTTGATAAATCCGCAACTGGCGACTCGCGACCGGGGGCCGGCAAAACCAGCAACCCGCAACCAGCACCCGATAACCACAACCCAGTCCCTAGCCCCGAGCCCCTGACTCTATGCACCACGCCCCCTTTGTTCACCTGCACGTCCACACTCAGTACAGCCTGCTCGACGGGGCGATCCGCATCGCCGACCTGGTCGAACGCGCCCGCGAATACCGCATGCCGGCGATCGCCATCACCGACCACGGCAACATGTTCGGCGCCATCGAGTTCTACCTCAAGGCCCAGGCGGCCGGGATCAAGCCGATCATCGGCTGCGAGGTCTACGTCGCCCCCGGGTCGCGCCTCGAAAAATCCGGCGCCGCCAGCTCCGGCGACGCCTCCGGCCACCTGATCCTGCTCTGCAAGAACCAGGTCGGTTACCGCAACCTGTGCAAGCTGGTCTCCACCGCCTACCAGGAAGGCTTCTACTACAAGCCGCGCATCGACTGGGATCTGCTCGCCGCGCACAACGACGGGCTGATCGCCCTGACCTCCTGCCTCGGCGGCGAGCTTCCCAGCCTGCTCAGCCAGGGGCGCATGGAGCAGGCGCGCAAGCGGGCCGCCGAGATGGCGCAGGTCTTCGACCGCGACCGCCTCTACCTGGAACTGCAGGAGAACTTCCTCCCCGAGCAGGCGACCGTCAACCAGGGGCTGATCGCCCTTGGCCGGGAGCTCGGCCTGCCGCTGGTGGCCACCAACGACTGCCACTACCTGCGCCGCGAAGACGCCTTTGCCCACGAGGTGCTGCTCTGCATCCAGACCGGCAAGACCATGGACGACCCGTCGCGCATGCGCTTTGCCAATCACGAGTTTTACGTCAAGAGCCCGGCGGAGATGGGCGAACTGTTCAAGGCCGTGCCCGAAGCGCTGGCCAACACCGTGGCCATTGCCGAGCGCTGCAACCTCGAGCTGCAGGCCGACGGCAAGCACCCGCATTTCCCGGTCTACCCGCTGCCGTCGGGGGAAACCCTCGCCGGGCGCCTGGAGCATGATGCCCGTGACGGTCTGGCGAAACGCCTCGCCGAGATCCGCGGGCTGCGTCCGCAGTTCGGCGACGACGCCGCCCGGGCTTACCCTGAGCGGCTGGAGCGCGAGCTCAAGGTGCTCATCGACAAGGGCTACGCCGGCTACTTCCTGATCGTCGCCGATTTCATCAACTGGTCGAAGCAGAACGGGGTGCCGGTCGGCCCGGGGCGCGGCAGCGGGGCGGGGAGCCTGGTGGCCTATGCCCTGCGCATCACCGATCTCGACCCGCTGCCCTACAACCTGCTGTTCGAGCGCTTCCTCAACCCCGAGCGCGTGTCGACTCCGGATATCGACGTCGACTTCTGCATCAACGGCCGCGACCGGGTCATCAACTACGTGCGCGACAAGTACGGGCGCGACAACGTGGCGCAGATCATCACCTTCGGCTCGATGCTGGCGCGGGCGGTGATCCGCGACGTCGGCCGCGGCATGGGAATGCCCTACGGCGACGTCGACAAGATCGCCAAGCTGGTGCCCAACCCCACCGGCAAGAAGGTCACCCTGACCGACGCCCTCCGCCAGGAGCCGAAGCTGCGCGAAATGGTCGACAAGGACCCCCAGGTCAAGCGGCACTTCGAGGTGGCCCTGGCGCTGGAGGGGCTTACCCGTCACGCCTCGACCCACGCCGCCGGGGTGGTGATCACGCCGAAGCCGCTGACCGAGTACCTGCCGCTCTACGTCGATCCCAAGTCGCAAGGTCAGGTGACCCAGTACGACATGGGCTGCGTCGAGAAGATCGGCCTGATCAAGTTCGACTTCCTGGGGCTGAAAAACCTGACGGTCATCGAGAATTCCGTCCGGCTGATCCGCGCCGACCAGGACCCGGCCTTCGACATCACCCGGCTGGGCGACGACGACCCGGCCACCTTCCAGCTGCTGCAGGCCGGCAACACCACCGGGGTCTTCCAGCTGGAATCGTCGGGGATGAAGGAGCTGCTGATCAAGCTCAAGCCGTCCTGCTTCGAGGATATCATCGCGGTCTGCGCCCTCTACCGTCCCGGCCCCCTGGGGAGCGGCATGGTCGACGACTTCATCCAGCGCAAGCACGGCCGGCGGGCGATCACCTACGACTTCCCGGAGCTGGAGCCGATCCTCAGGGACACCTACGGGGTAATCGTCTACCAGGAGCAGGTCATGCAGATCGCCCAGGTGCTGGCCGGCTACACCCTGGGGCGCGCCGACCTGCTGCGCCGCGCCATGGGCAAGAAGAGCGCCGAGGTCATGGGCAAGGAGAAGGAGCCGTTCCTGGCGGGCGCCAGGGCCAAGGGCTTCGACCCGAAGAAGGCCGAAGCGATCTTCGACCTGATGGCCAAGTTCGCCGAGTACGGCTTCAACAAGTCGCACTCGGCGGCCTATGCCCTGATCGCCTACCAGACCGCCTGGCTGAAGGCCCACTACCCGGTGGCGTTCATGGCCGCGCTCCTCACCGAGGACATGGAAAACACCGACAAGGTGATCAAGAACATCAACGAGATCCGCAACATGGGGATCGCCATCCTGCCCCCGGACATCAACGCCTCCTACCGCGACTTCACCGTGCATGCCAGCGACATCCGCTTCGGCCTGGGGGCGGTCAAGGGGGTCGGCGACGCGGCCCTCGAGGCGATTACCGAGGCGCGCCGCGAGGAGCCGTTCCGCTCCCTGCACGACTTCTGCGAACGGGTCGATCTCAGACGGGTCAACCGCCGGGTGATCGAGGCGCTGATCAAGTGCGGGGCCTTCGACAGTCTCGGCGGCAGGCGGGCCCAGGCCATGGTGGTCCTCGACGAGGCGGTGGAGACCGGGCAGAAATTGCAGCGCGAGCGCGAACTCGGCCAGGAATCGCTGTTCGGCGCCGAACAGATCGTCACCCCGCGCGGCGCCGGGCAGCTCCCCGCCGATGGCGACGAGTGGCCGGAGAACGTGCTGCTGGCCAACGAGAAGGAGGCTCTCGGCTTCTACATCACCGGCCACCCGCTGGCCCGCCACAGCGCCGCCATCAAGCGCTTCGCCACCTGCGACGCGGCGGGCCTGAGCGAGCGCGCCGACAAGGAAGAGGTCAGCCTGTGCGGCATCGTCGCCGGGCTCAAGGAGCTGACCACCAAGAAGGGGGAGCGGATGGCCTTCGTCACCCTCGAGGACCTGAGCGGCTTCGTCGAGCTGGTGATCTTTCCCGAGGCCTACTTGGCCGCCGGCGACCTGCTCAAGAGCGAGGAGCCGCTGCTGGTGCGCGGTGCGGTCGACGCCGGCGAGGAAGCGCCGGACGACGGCGAAGGGGCGGGCAACGGCAACGGCCGGGTCGCTGCCAGTCGCGGCAGCAAACTGCTGGTCAACGAAGTGCTGGCCCTCAGGGAGGTGCGCGAACGGCTGACCCGCCGGGTGCACTTCCGCCTGACCACCCCGGGGCTGGATGATCGCCAGCTGCGCGCCCTGCGCGACATCGTCGGCCGCTACCGGGGCGACTGCGAGGGCTTGATTCACCTGGTGATTCCCAACCGCAGCGAAACCCTGGTGCGGCTCCCCGACAGCCTGCGCCTCCAGGCCTGCGACGAATTGATGGATGACGCCGAGAAGCTGTTCGGCTATAATGTCGTGACTTTTGAATAGCCGCCCGTGGCGGCCGGGAGTGAAGGCATGCAGTATTTCCTCGATTTCGAGAAGCCGTTGGTCGAACTGGAACAGAAGATCCGCGAACTGCGCGACTACTCCACCGACAGCGTCGACTTCTCCGCCGAGATCAAAAAGCTCGAGAAGAAGGCTGAAAAGCTGCGCGACGAGATCTTCTCCAATCTGACCCGCTGGCAGCGCACTCAGCTGGCCCGCCACCAGAACCGTCCCTATACCCTCGACTACATCCGCCACGTCTTCACCGACTGGTTCGAGGTGCACGGCGACCGCAATTTCCGCGACGACCCGGCCCTGGTCTGCGGCTGCGCCCGCTTCGACGGCGAGCCCTGCGTGGTGATCGGCCACCAGAAGGGGCGCGACACCAAGGAGAAGGTCTACCGCAACTTCGGCATGCCCAACCCGGAAGGCTACCGCAAGGCGCTGCGGGTGATGCAGATGGCCGAGCAGTTCCGGCTGCCGATCTTCACCTTCGTCGACACCCCCGGGGCGTTTCCGGGGATCGGCGCCGAGGAGCGCGGCCAGGCCGAAGCCATTGCCCGCAACCTGCGTGAAATGGCTTCCCTAAGCGTGCCGGTCATCGTCACCGTCACCGGCGAGGGCGGTTCCGGCGGAGCGCTGGCCATCGCCGTCGGCAACCGGGTGCTGATGATGCAGTACTCGGTCTACGCAGTCATCTCCCCGGAGGGCTGCGCGGCCATCCTGTGGAGCGACGGCAGCCGCGGTCCCCAGGCCGCCGAAGCCCTCAAGCTCACCGCCCAGGATATCGACGAGCTCGGCAATGTCATCGACGAGGTGATTCCCGAGCCCCCCGGCGGCGCCCACAACGACCATGTCGCCGCGGCGGCGCAGGTGCGCAAGGTGCTCAAACGCCACTTCGCCGAACTGCGCAAGCTCTCCGGAGAGGAACTGGTCGAGCAGCGCTACCAGAAGTTCCGGGCCATGACCCGGATCGAGGAGCCGCAGTGACGCTGGCCGGCTGTCTGCCGGACCGCCCTTGCAACGACTCTCCCCCTGTGCCTGCGCCGGGGGATTTCCTTTGCCGGCCGGTCATTGGCGCGGCACAGGGGGGCGGAGCGTGATCGCGCTGCCCGCCAGGTACTGCCTGCCCGTGCTGCTGGCGCTGCTGCTGAGCGCCTGCGGCGGCCCGAGCTACCGGGTGCGGGTGCTCGACGTCCCGGGAAGCGGCCTCAAGGGGACGCAGAAGCCCTACGAAGTCAACGGCGAGCGTTTCGACCCGCTGGCCAGGGCCGACGGCTATGTCGAGGAGGGGGTCGCCAGCTGGTACGGCGGCCATTTCCACGGACGCAAGACCAGCAACGGCGAAGTCTACGACATGCACGCGGCGACCGCGGCGCACAAGACCCTGCCGATGAATGTCTACGTGCGCGTCACCAACCTGGCCAACGGCCGGCAGAGCGTGGTGCGCATCAACGATCGCGGGCCCTTCGTCAAGGGGCGGATCATCGACCTCTCCTACCTGACGGCCAGGGAACTCGGCGTGATCGGGCCGGGCACCGCGCCGGTGCGAGTCGAGGCCCTCGGTTACGGCGAGGCCGGCCCCGGCGGCGAAATCGTGGCCTACCGGCCGCCGGCCAGCTACGAACTCGGCCCCTTCAGCGTGCAGATCGGCGCGTTTACCGTGGAGCACAATGCCCGGCGCCTGGCCGACACCATGCGCGGCGCCTACGGCGATGCCCTGGTGGTCGAGGGCTGGGTCGGCGAGACCCGCTTCCACCGGGTGCGGGTCGGACGTTATCCGACCATGGATCAGGCCACTGCCGCCGTCGCCGAGTTCGAGGCCAAGGGCTACCCGAACAGCTTCGCGGTGGCCAGCAACTGAGCCGCCCCGCAGCTTCTCACCCCGCACCCGGCCAGCTCATGCCCGATCATCGCCCACGTAAACGCTTCGGCCAGAACTTCCTGCGCGCGCCGCATGTGGTCGCGCAGATCCTCGCCGCCGCCGACCTGTTGCCCGGCGCCCGGGTCATGGAGATCGGCCCCGGTCTCGGCGCCCTGACCGACCGGCTGCTGGCCGCCGGCGCCGAGGTGGTCGCCTGCGAAATCGACCGCGACCTGGCGGCCGCCCTGGCCAGCCGCGGCGAAAAGCAGCTGACCGTGCACCAGGGCGACGTGCTCAGAGCGGAGTGGACCGAGCTGCTGCCGGCCCCTCCCTACAAGCTGGTGGCCAACCTGCCGTACAACATCTCCAGCCAGGTGCTGTTCAAGGTTCTCGATCATCGCCCGCTGTTCAGCCGGCTGGTGCTGATGTTCCAGAAGGAGGTCGGCGACCGCCTGCTGGCCGCCCCGGCCACCCGCGACTACGGCATCCTCTCGGTGCTGGTGCAGAACTGGTACACGGTCGAGCGGGTGGTGCGCGTGCCGCCGGGGTGCTTCTATCCTCCGCCCAAGGTCGCATCGGTGGTGCTGCGCTTCGACCCGCGCCCCGTGCCGCTGGCCGAAGTTGCCGACGAGGCGGCCTTCCGCGCCCTGGTCAGGGCGGTCTTCGCCCAGCGCCGCAAGACCCTCAGGAACGGCCTGCTCGGCGCCGACTACGCGGCCGGCGCGGTCGATGCGGCCCTTGCCGCCCTCGGCCTCGCCCCGACCATCCGCGGCGAAACCCTGACCATCCCCCAGCTGGCGGCCCTGTGCGACGCGCTCGGCACCCACGGCGAATAAACCGGACATTGACGCGGAGGCGCGTCTCTGCGCCTCTGCGTCGAAATCACAGGGGTTTTTGCTAGACAGCTGCCAGCCCATGTTATAGGATTCAACCCTTGCCCGATGGAGGATTACAGCTCTTGAGCGAAGCCAGCCGCAAGCGCATGACCATTCCCGAGCTGCAGGCGATGAAGACCCGCGGCGAAAAGATCGCCGTGCTGACCGCCTACGACTTTCCCTTCGCCCGCATCATGGACCAGGCCGGCATCGACGTGGTGCTGGTCGGCGATTCCGCCGGGTCGGTGGTGGCCGGCTACGACACCACCCTGCCGGTGACCATGGCCGAGATGCTCTACCACACCCGGGCCGTGGTGCGCGGCGTGACCCAGGCGCTGGTGGTGGCCGACCTGCCGTTCCTCTCCTACCAGGTGGACCTGAGCGAGGCGCGCCGCAACGCCGGGCTGCTGATCAAGGAGGGGGGAGCACAGGCGGTCAAGCTCGAGGGCGGCGTCCACGCGGCCGAAACCATCCGCGCCATCGTCGCCATGGACGTGCCGGTAGTCGGCCACATCGGCCTGACCCCGCAGTCGATCCACCGCATGGGCGGCTACCGGGTGCAGGGGCGCGAGGCGGCCCAGGCCGCGCAGCTGCGCGAGGATGCCCGGGCGGTGCTGGAGGCCGGGGCCTGCGCCCTGGTGCTCGAGGGGATCCCCGCCGAACTGGCGGCACGCATCACCGCGGAGCTGCCGATTCCGACCATCGGCATCGGCGCCGGCGCGGAGTGCGACGGCCAGGTGCTGGTGATCCACGACATCCTCGGCCTGTGCGAGAAGTATGCGCCGAAATTCGTCAAGCGCTACGCCGACCTCGCCGGGCCGATCCGCCAAGGGATCGACAGCTACATCCGCGAGGTCAAGGACGGCACCTTCCCGGGTCCGGAACACAGCTTTTAGAGGCAGGGGCTTGGGACTAGGGACTGGAAAAATGCCATCACCAGCCCCCAGCCCCGGTCTTTGACCCCTGCGACCAATTTTATGGAAACCATTACCGACATAGTCGCAATGCAGACCCGCTGCCTGGCGGCCCGAACATCCGGGCAGCGCATTGCCTTCGTGCCGACCATGGGCTACCTGCACGCGGGGCACGCCGCCCTGCTGCGCGAGGGGCGCCGGCGCGGCGACCTGCTGGCCCTGTCGATCTTCGTCAACCCCGCCCAGTTCGGAGCGAACGAGGACCTCGACCGCTACCCCCGCGACCTGCCGCGCGACCTGGCGATCGCCCGGGAGGCCGGCGTCGACCTGGTCTGGACCCCGGCGCCGGCGGAGATCTACCCCGCGGGCCATGCCACCTGGGTCAACGTCGAAGGGCTCACCGAGGGGCTCTGCGGGGCGAGCCGGCCCGGCCATTTCCGCGGCGTGACCACCGTGGTCTGCAAGCTGTTCAACGTGGTGCAGCCCGGCGTCGCCCTGTTCGGCGAGAAAGACTTCCAGCAGCTGGCGGTGATCCGGCGCATGACCCAGGACCTCAACCTGCCGATCGAGATCGTCGGCCTGCCGATCGTGCGCGAGCCTGACGGGCTGGCCATGAGTTCGCGCAACGTCTACCTTTCCGCCGCGCAAAGGCAGCAGGCCCTGGTGCTGGCGCAGGCGCTGGCCCGGGCGCGGCAGCTGGCCGCGGCGGGGATGTGCGCTGCCGGCCCGCTGCTGGCCGAGCTGCGCGGCATGATCGAGGCCCGGCCGGAGGCGCGCATCGACTACCTGCAGATCTGCCACCAGGCGACCCTGCGCGAGCAGGACCGAGTGGACCGCGATTCGGTGCTGCTGCTGGCGGTGTTCGTAGGCGCGACCCGGCTGATCGACAACGGCTTTCTTCTCCCCTGAGCGCCCGGACCATGCCGAAAACCCGTGAAACGGCGCGCGCCACCCTAGAGAACCTCTACCGGATCTTCACCGTCCCGGAAGCGCCCGGCACCACCCTCGGCGCCATCGACCAGGCCATCACCGCCGACGTCGCCGGCTTCCTGCAGACGCACATCGTCGCCCTCGAGCGGAGCCTGGAGGAGATCGAGGACGACTTCTCCTCCTCCCTCATCCCCGAGGAGCCGACCTTCGTCTCTGAGTACACCGAGTTCGTCAAGGAGAAGCTGGTGGCTCAGTCGGTGCATACCGCCGCCCCCGGCTTCATCGGCCACATGACCTCGGCGCTGCCCTATTTCATGCTGCCGCTGTCGCGGATCATGACCGCCCTCAACCAGAACACGGTCAAGGTGGAGACCTCCAAGGCCTTCACCCCCCTGGAGCGCCAGGTGCTGGCCATGCTCCACCGTCTGGTCTACCGCGGCGACGAGGACTTCTACGCGCAGTGGATCCACGACAGCCGCCACGCCCTCGGCGCCTTCTGCTCCGGCGGCACCATCGCCAACGTCACCGCGCTGTGGGTGGCCCGCAACCGCCTGTTCGCGCCGCGCGGCGGCTTCCGCGGCATCGCCAGCGAGGGGCTGGCGCGGGCCCTGCGCCATCTGGACTGCGACGGGGTCGCCGTGCTGGTGTCGCGGCGCGGCCACTACTCCTTCGGCAAGGCCGCCGATCTGCTCGGTCTCGGCCGGGACCACCTGGTGATGGTCGACACCGA
>JBFYXI010000106.1:0-2599 GCA_041310635.1 Desulfuromonadaceae bacterium
CGGTTCCGACTGGCCCCCCGCGGTGACCTTCCCCCAGCGGCCCAGCACGACCGAGGCAATCGCCGCAGCCACGCCAAAGGAGAAGATGCTGACCAGCAGCGCCACCCCCTTGAGGCCGACCACATCGAGAAACACCTTGCCGGCGGCGACCGCAATAACGAGTATCCCGACACTGCGCAGCTCCTTGTTGCGCTGGCGCAGGCTGATCACCAGCAGGGCGGCGGCAGCCAGATTGATGATCAGCGATTGGCCGCTGCCAAACGCCTGCGGGGTGGCCAGGTGCATGGCCACCAGCGCCTGGTAAAGGCCCATACGCAGGGTGAAGAAGCCGCTCAGCAGGGCGGCGATCAGCAGGAGGGCTGCCCAGCGGTCGCCCTGGTTGAAGCGGTCGGTCCAGGTTCCCCCCGGAGGCGGCGGCGTGCGCCGCGACCAGATGTAATGGAAGGTGCCGATTGCGGCCAGCAACCCGGAAGCGGCGGCGCCGAGCAGCGAGGGCCCGGTCTGCTCGGCGGTCCAGAGCAGGACGATCAGCGACGAGCTGGCATAAAACTGCAGCAGGTAGGAAACCAGGCGCACGCCGCCGCTGGCGATGCGCTGGGAGGCGACCGCCAGCCCCACCGCGATGGCGGCGGTCGCTGTCGACGCCGGAAGGGCGTGGCCCAGGGCCGAAGGGAGCGCCAGGGCGATCAGTAGCCCGCCGGCCAGGGCGAAGGAGGTAGTGCCGGGAGCCTCCGCCCCGCCGCGCCGTGCCAGCCACCAGGCCACCCCGAGGTGGGCAGCGCCACCAATGACTGCGGGAATGCCGAACACCCATGCTTCAGCAATGCCATGAACAAGAGCATAGCGCGCTGCGGCGAAGATCCACAAGACATTGAGCACCGGCAGGGCAATGTCGAACTTCGCAACTTTCTCCTGGATCTTGCCGAGCACCCCGGCGAGCGCGATAAGGGCCAGAGCCAAGCCCAGGACGCCGAGCGCCGGCAGGAATCCGCGGATCGAGAAATCCAGTTCGGCAGGGGAGAGCTTGCCGAGATAGATCGCCAGCTTGAGATTCCAAATCTGAATCATGAACAGGGTCAGCGCCAGCAGGATCCAGCGCAGCCAGGAGGCACGCAGGAACCCGGAGGCATAGGCGGCAAAGCCGTTGGCAAGGACCATGATTACGGTCAGGAACGGGAAGACCGGACTCGGGTAGTTGATGGCAAAGGCGCCGAAACTCATGCCGATGGTGCCCGCGAAAACCGGCAGCGCGACCCGGTAGCGGCGGCTCATCAGCACCGATGCCCAGCCGGTGCCAGCCAGCAGCAGGTAGGCCACCACCGTCGGCAGGGCCTGGAAGATCCGGTGGCTTTCCACCACCAGCGCACACATGACGACGGTGCCCCACAGGGCGAAGACCGGAGCCTGGGCCCCTTTCTGGCTGTAGGAGAACCAGCCGTAGGCGATCAGCACGAAGGCGTAGACCATGCCGAGCAAGGTACCGAGCTGCACCTCGATGGCGCCGCCATCGGTGAGGGTGCGCAGCGCCAGGGCCACGACCAGGATGAAGCTGGTGGTGGCGAGGCGCGGGAGCAGATAGGCGCGATCCACCCATGACAGCAACTCCTCGGAGGCAGCTTCCCCGCCGACCGCGGCACTTTTGACCGGCTTCTCGGCCGCCGCCGGTCTGGCTTGGTCCACCGCTCCGCGCAGGCTGGCCAATTCTGCAGACAGTTCGGCAACCTGGCTTTCCAACCGTGCCACCCGTTGTTCGAGATTTGTCTGCTGTTCCATCCTCGCCACCTCCTGCCCTTGACGGAGCCGGACCATGGTTGAAATCGGCGCTCCCGTCAGCCGTCCCGACAAAATCTTGAGCAAAGCCTTTAGGTATTCTCCGCACCTTCTTCGCAGGGCTTCACTCAACATCTTATAAAACGGTATTTTATTTTACTTGAATTGTCAACTCCCGGTTTAGCGTGTCATGGTCTGAAATCATCGGCAGCGCAAACCTATCGATGCGCATTCACCAACCATTGGTTTAGGACTTTTCAAACAGGGCTTTTCGATAGACCCAGGCGGTTTACAGCTCACTGCAACTCCGCCGCGACAGGTCAATCGCTGGAACATCGCGTAGCTACGGCCATTTTGCAAATTGACAATCGAAGGGCTTGCATGATAAAAAGCAAACTGCGTTTTATCAATTAAAACCACTTCATGGCAAGGAGCTTTCCCGTGAAAAACCATGTGTGGCGTCCCCTCTTTGTGGTGCTCGCTATCGTTGCCGGCATCCTCCTGTTCAGGCTGGTTTACGTTCCGGCCGACTTCGGCACCCACGATCGGGGCTATACCTTCGGCTTCCACCGGCTGAGCAACGAGCAGGAGTGGAAGGACTATCCCGGCAAGTACCGGGACAGTGCCTACTGCAACGAGTGTCACGACGAAAAATTCAAGCTTTGGGGAGCTTCGGCGCACGCCAACATTCCGTGCGAAAACTGTCATGGGGCCGCCTTCGGCCATCCTGACCAGCCGGCTAAACTGGAGATTGACCGCAGCCGTGGCGCCTGCCTGCGCTGCCACACCCGGCTGTACATGCCGACCAGCGGCCGCAACGACATCCCCG
>JBFYXI010000099.1:0-3166 GCA_041310635.1 Desulfuromonadaceae bacterium
GGGATGCGCCGGCGCGGCTACCCGGCGGCGGCGATCCGCACCTTTTGCGAACGGATCGGGGTGGGCAAAAGCGATAGCATCATCGACATGAGCGTTTTGGAAGACTGCGTGCGCGAGGAGCTTGACGGCACGACGCCGCGGGCCATGGCGGTACTGCGCCCCCTCAAGGTGGTGATCACCAACTACCCGGCGGAGCAGGCCGAAGCCTTTGCCGTGCCCAACCACCCCAAAGCGCCGTCCTTCGGTTCGCGAGAGCTCCCCTTCGGCCGCGAGCTGTACATCGAGCGCGACGATTTCATGGAGGATCCCCCGGGCAAGTTCTTCCGCCTGGCGCCGGGGCGTGAGGTGCGCCTGCGTTATGCCTACCTGATCCGCTGCGACGAGGTGATCAAGGATCCGCGCAGCGGCGCGATCATCGAGCTGCGCTGCAGCTACGATCCGGCCAGTGGCGGCGGTGCGACCCCGGATGGCCGCAAGGTCAAGGGGATCATTCACTGGGTTGCGGCGGCCCAGTGCGTGCCGGGGGAAATCCGCCTCTACGACCGCCTGTTCGGCGCGGCCAATCCGGCGGGCGACAAGGGGCGCGATTACCGCGAGCAGCTCAACCCGGCATCGCTGGAGCTGCTCGACGGGGCGCTGCTCGAACCGGGGCTGGCCGCGGCCCCGCCGGGCAGCTGCTTCCAGTTCGAGCGGCTCGGCTACTTCTGCGCCGACCCGCAGTCGTCGCCGCAGCGACCGGTCTTCAACCGTACGGTCACCCTGCGCGACAGCTGGGCCAAGGTGGCGACGGACCCCTGAAGGCCGGGGGGCGCAGCCGGTGCCTCTTGGCACCCTGCGGCGAGACATGTTATCAACAACCGGCGCGGCGGAATTCGCCAGGGTCGCGATATTTCAAATTCAGCGAGGTAGGCATGGCGTTGCGCATCTACAATACCCTCACCGGCCAGAAGGAAGAATTCCAGCCGCTGATACCCGGCCAGGTCGGCATGTATGTCTGTGGCGTCACGGTCTACGACTACTGTCACCTTGGCCATGCCCGCGCCAACATCGTCTTCGATGTGGTCTACCGCTACCTGCAGTACGCCGGCTACCGGGTCACCTACGTGCGCAACTACACCGATGTCGATGATAAAATTATCAACCGGGCCAATGAGCGCGGCATCTCCAGCCAGGAATTGGCCGAGACCTTCATCCGTGCCTTCGATGAAGACATGGCGGCGCTGGGGCTGGCCATCCCGACCCATCAGCCGAAAGCCACCGAGTTCATTCCGCAGATCGTTGCCCTGACCGAGCGCCTGATCGAGCGTGGGCTGGCCTACGAGTCGGGGGGGGACGTCTACTACAGCGTCGACAAATTCCCGGACTACCTCAAGCTTTCCAAGCGCACCATGGAGGAGATGCAGGCCGGGGCGCGCATTGCTCCCGGCGAACAGAAGCGCAACCCGATGGACTTCGCGCTGTGGAAGGCGGCCAAGCCCGGCGAGCCGAGTTGGGCTTCGCCCTGGGGGCCGGGACGGCCAGGGTGGCATATCGAGTGTTCGGCGATGAGCTCGAGCCTTTTGGGCGAGAGCTTCGACATCCACGGCGGCGGCCGCGACCTGATCTTCCCCCACCACGAGAATGAGATTGCCCAGTCGGAAGGGGTTTCGGGGAAGCCCTTTGTGCGCTACTGGCTGCACAACGGTTTCGTTAACGTCAATCAGGAGAAGATGAGCAAATCGCTGGGGAACTTCTTTACCATCCGCGACATCCTGGCCAGGTATGACGCCGAAGTGGTGCGCTTCTTCATTCTTACCGCCCACTACCGCTCGCCGATCGACTTTGCCGACCAACAGCTTGACGAGGCCGGTCATGCCCTGGCCCGCTGTTACGAGGCCCTCGACCAGGCCGGGCGGGTGACCGCCCAGGCAACCGCTGCTGGTGGGATTCCAGCCGAGTTCGCCGATGCGGTGGCGCGGCTGGCCGAACTCGAGGAGCGCTTCCGCGAGGCGATGGACGATGACTTCAACACCGCCCAGGCGATCGGCCACCTCTTTGAAGGAGTGCGTGCCCTCAACCGGCTGCTGGCCGCCGACCATCCGGCACTGCCGGAGGTGATTGCCAACGGCGGGGCCGCCCTGCTGCGCCTCGGCGGCGTGCTCGGACTGTTCCGCTCGGTGCCGGCCGAATGGCTGGCCCGGCAGGCGCAGCGGCGTCTGGCGGAGAGCGGCCTCGACCCGGCGGCCATCGCGGCGCTGATCGCCGAGCGCCAGGCGGCGCGTCAGGCCCGCGACTTTTCCCGGGCCGACCAGATTCGCGACGAGCTGGCGGCACAGGGGGTTGAACTGCTCGATTCGCGGGAAGGGACCAGCTGGAAGGTGAAATGATACACACCGGGCGATCACGGGGATAACCGTTTTGCCTGAGCTTAGGGGCGGTTTGTGAACCGCCCCTAAAGCGTTGACCAAGGAATCATGTCCCGGTTCGAACTCAAGACCGACTACCGGCCGTGCGGAGACCAGCCGCGGGCGATCAGCGAACTGGTCGCCGGCCTGCAGCGCGGCGATCGCCACCAGGTGCTGCTCGGCGTCACCGGCTCGGGGAAGACCTTTACCATGGCCAACGTGGTCGCCGCGGTGGACCGGCCGGCCCTGGTGCTGGCCCCCAACAAGACCCTGGCCGCTCAGCTCTACGGCGAATTCAAGGAGCTCTTCCCGGGCCACGCCGTCGAGTATTTCGTCTCCTATTACGATTATTACCAGCCGGAAGCCTACGTCCCCTCCACCGACACCTATATCGAGAAGGACTCCTCGATCAACGAGGAGATCGACAAGCTCCGCCACAGCGCCACCCGCAGCCTGCTGTCGCGCCGCGACGTGCTGATCGTCGCCTCGGTCTCGTGCATCTACGGACTCGGCTCCCCGGAAGCCTACTTCGGCATGCTGGTGCGTTTGCAGGAGGGTCTGGAGCTCGAGCGCAACTCCCTGCTGCGCCGCCTGGTGGAGATCCAGTACCAGCGCAACGACGTCGATTTCCACCGCGGTACCTTCCGGGTGCGCGGCGACACCGTGGAGATTTTTCCGGCCTACGAAGGGGAGCGGGCCCTGCGCGTCAGTTTCTTCGGCGATCAAATCGAGGCGCTGCAGGAGATCGATCCGCTGCGCAACCAGGTCCTCGGTCGCCTGCC
>JBFYXI010000108.1:0-8882 GCA_041310635.1 Desulfuromonadaceae bacterium
AAAAATACTTTGTTGGGGCGGTTCGCTAACCGCCCCTACCGGCTGCCTAACGCGAACCGTTGTTTATTTCTTCTTGTCGTCGACTTCCTCGAACTCGGCGTCGACCACATCATCCGGCTTGCCGCCGGCCGCTTCGCCGGCTTCCGCTCCGGCCGCGCCGGGCTGGGCGTGCTGGTACATGACTTCGGCGAGCTTGTGGGAGGCCGTTGCCAGGGCTTCGGTTTTCTGACGGATGGCAGCAACATCATCGCCCTCCATGGCCTTTTTGAGCTCTTCGAGGGCGCTCTCGATCCCCTTGCGGACATCTTCGCCAACCTTGTCGCCATGCTCCTTGACGGCCTTTTCGGTGGTATATACCAGCCCGTCGGCCTGATTGCGCGCCTCGATCAACTCACGTTTGCGCTTATCCTCGGCAGCGTGGGACTCGGCATCCTTGACCATCTTTTCGACCTCTTCCTTGGAGAGGCCGCTGGAGGCGGTAATGCGGATCGACTGTTCCTTGCCGGTGCCGAGATCCTTGGCCGAGACGTGGACGATGCCGTTGGCGTCGATGTCGAAAGCCACCTCGATCTGCGGCACGCCGCGCGGCGCCGGCGGGATGCCGGTCAGGTCGAAGCGGCCGAGGGTCTTGTTGTCCGCAGCCATCTCGCGCTCCCCCTGCAGGACATGGACGGAGACCGCCGGCTGGTTGTCGGCCGCGGTGGAAAAGACCTGGCTCTTCTTGCAAGGGATGGTGGTGTTCTTTTCGATCAGTTTGGTCAGCACGCCACCGAGGGTTTCGATGCCGAGGGAGAGCGGGGTGACATCGAGCAGCAGGACGTCCTTGACCTCTCCCTTGAGAACGCCCCCTTGGATCGCCGCGCCGACCGCCACCACCTCGTCAGGGTTGACACCCCTGCTCGGCACCTTGGCGAAGATCTCCTCGACCTTCTTCTGCACCGCCGGCATGCGGGTCATGCCGCCGACCAGGATCACCTCGTTGATCTCGGCCGGCGACATGCCGGCATCCTTGAGGGCGGTCTTGCACGGCTCGACCAGCTTGGCGAGGAGTTCCGCACAGATGCTCTCCAGCTTGGCCCTGGTCAGGCGCACGTTGAGATGTTTCGGGCCGGCCTGGTCGGCAGTGATGAACGGCAGGTTGATGTCGGTTTCCATCGACGAGGAGAGCTCGCATTTCGCCTTCTCGGAGGCCTCCTTGAGGCGCTGCAGGGCCATTTTGTCGCTGCGCAGGTCGATCCCCTGGTCCTTCTTGAACTCGTCGGCCACGTAATCGATGATGCGCTGGTCAAAATCCTCGCCACCAAGGAAGGTGTCGCCATTGGTCGACTTGACTTCGAAGACCCCGTCGCCGAGTTCCAGGATGGAGATGTCAAAGGTGCCACCGCCGAGGTCGAAGACTGCGATCTTTTGCTCGTGCTTTTTGTCGAGGCCGTAGGCCAGGGCTGCGGCGGTCGGCTCGTTGATGATGCGCAGCAGGTTGAGGCCGGCGATCTTGGCCGCGTCTTTGGTGGCCTGGCGCTGCGAATCGTTGAAGTACGCCGGAACCGTGACCACGGCGTCGGTGACGGTCTGGCCGAGATAGTCCTCGGCAGTCTGCTTCATCTTCTGCAGGACCATTGCCGAGATCTCCGGAGGGCTGTAGCGCTTGCCGCGCGCTTCGACCCAGGCGTCGCCGTTGTCGGCCTTGATGATCTTGTAGGAGACCAGGGAAATGTCCTTGCGCACCGCATCGCTGTCGTACTTGCGGCCGATCAGGCGCTTGATGGCGAACAGGGTGTTTTCGGGGTTGGTCACCGCCTGGCGCTTGGCCTGCTGGCCGACCAGCCGCTCGCCGCTCTCGGTGAAGGCGACCATCGACGGCGTGGTGCGCGCTCCTTCCGAGTTGGCGATCACTACCGGCTCGCCCCCTTCCATGATGGCGACGCAGGAATTGGTGGTTCCCAGGTCGATGCCGATGACTTTACTCATGAGCTTACTTCCTCCTTAAGGCGGTAGATTTATTGGTCTGCAGCGGCAACCGGAGCAGCCGGGGCCTTGGCAACCACCACCAGCGCCGGGCGCAGCAGCCGGTCTTGCAGCAGGTAGCCGCGCTGATATTCGCCAACCACCGTCCCCGGCGGCTGCGCGTCGGTCTCCTGCTGCGCCATCGCCTGGTGCAGATTGGCATCGAACGGTGAACCGACCGCCACAATCGGCCGGGCCCCGAAATCCTCGATCACCTTGCGGAACTGGGCGACAGTCATCGTCACCCCTTCCACCAGGCCCTGAGCTTGATTTCCCTGGCCGGCGTGCTCAAGGGCTCGCTCCAGGTTGTCCAGCACCGGCAGGATTTCGAGCAGCAGTTCCTTGCGGTTGAAGAGGCGAAACTCCTCCTTCTCGCGCTGGGTACGCTTGCGAAGGTTTTCCATCTCGGCGCGTTCGCGCAGGTAGAGATCCCAGTTCCTGGCGGCCTCGCTCCGGGCGGCCGCTAGCGGATCGACCTCAGGGGCGGCGGTTTCTTCAGCGGTGGCTTCCGCCGCGGCGATTTCTGGCTCTTTTTTGCGATGCTTGCTCAACGGTGTGCCCCCTATTCAGACTCTTCGTCCAGCATGCGGCTGATCATGCCGGCGGTGTAATCGACAATCGGAATCAGCGTCGCGTAAGGCATGCGGCTCGGGCCGATCACCCCCAGCGCCCCCAGCGTGCCGCGCCGCCCGGCATAGTTCGCGGTGATCAGGCTGCAGCCGGCCAGTTCGGGACACTCGGTCTCGCCGCCGATGATCACCTGCACCCCCTTGGCCTGCAGGCCTCGGTCGAGCAGACTGAGCAGCAGGCTCTTCTGCTCGAAGGCGCGGAACACCCGCTTCATCCGCTCCAGATCGTTGAACTCCGGTTGCTCCAGCAGATGGCTGGTGCCTTCGATGATCACCTCGCCGGCCCCCGCCTCGGCGAGGACCTCCGCGGAAAGCCGGAAAGCCCGTTGCAGCAGCTGGTCATAAAGAGCTTTTTCCTGGGCCATCTCGGCCAAAATCCGCGCCTTCACCTCGCGGAGTCCGAGGCCGCTCATGGTGTGATTCAGGTAGTTGGTAATCTGCTCCAGATCCCCCGCGGAAAGCTCCTCGCCGATCTCGACCAGCCGGTTCTGGATCATGCCGGACTGGGTAATGAACACGGCCAGCACCTGGCGGGCGGAAAGCCTGACGAATTCGATGCGACGGAAGAACGTGCTCTGCAGGCGCGGCACCATGACCAGCCCGGTATAGTGGCACAGGCTCGACAGGGTGCGGCTCGCCTCGCGCAACAGTTCACCCATCTGCAGTCCGTGCCGCTGGTAATGCAGCTCGATCAGGCTGCGGCTGGACGCGTCGAGGCTGCTCACCCGCAACAGACTGTCGACATAATAGCGGTAGGCCTTTTCGGTCGGCACCCGGCCTGCCGAGGTATGCGGAGAACGGAGATAGCCCAATTCCTCCAGTTCGGCCATGACGTTGCGCACCGACGCCGGGGACAACCTGATCGCCGACCGGGTCAGCGTTCGGGAACCGATCGGCTGGGCGGTGGCGATATGTTCTTCGATAATCGCTTCGAGGATCTGCTGGCTGCGTTCGCTCAAAGGTTCCAGCATGGTGGGCTCCGCACAAGATTCGTGCAAAAAACTTAAGCCGGGGAACCCGGCCCGCTCTTATCCTCTTGCCCCGACTTGGCACTCCATCGGGCCGAGTGCTAAGGCAGCGTCAACATAACAATCGACCCCCGGGTTGTCAAGGGTGGCCCAGAGAGATTTCGCTTACAGAAATTCCTGGATCAGCCGGTCGTACAGCAGCCAGCCATCGACGCTCATGCGCCAGCAGCCGTCCTCCTGCACCAACCACGGCCGCAACCGGACGACCTCTGCGGGAAAGGCCTCGGTCACGGTGCAGCCGAAGCGTGCCCGAAAGGCCGCGTCACCCACCCCCGCACGGGTGCGCAGACCGAGATAGAGGGTCTCGCTCAGGGCGCCGCCCCGATCGAAAGCTTCGATCCGTTCGGCGGGATTCTGGCGACGATGCAAGACCTCGCCGAAGGTGGCGAGGTCCGGCGGTACAGACCAGCGTTCACCCCAGCCGACGTCACGGAAGGAGTGGGCGCCGGCGCCGACCCCCAGATACGGACGGCGCTGCCAGTAGCCAAGATTGTGCCGGCAGGCGTGGCCGGGGCGGGCATAATTGGCGATCTCGTAATGCTCGTAACCGGCCGCGGTCAGCCGTTCGTGCAGCAGCAAAAAGGCATCGGCGTAGAATTCGCCGTCGGGGAGCGACACCTCCCCGGCCTGCACCCGGTGGTGGAAGGGGGTGCCCGGTTCGGCAGTCAGGCCGTAACAGGAGAGGTGTTCAGGGGCAAGCTCGAGGTAACGGTCGATCTCGCTGGCCAGTCCGTTCAGGGTTTGGCCGGGGAGGGCAAAGATCAGGTCGAGGGACAGATTGGCGAAGCCGGCGCGGCGCGCCCACTGCACCGCCTGGAGTCCTTCCGCGCAGCCATGCTGGCGGCCAAGGGTGCCCAGCTGATGAGGGTCGAGGCTTTGCAGGCCGAGAGAGAGCCGGTTGATCCCAGCGGCCCGGTAGCCGGCCAGACTGGCGGCGGTCACTGTGCCGGGGTTGGCCTCCAGAGTGATTTCTGCCGCACTATCCAGACAGAAACGCCGAGTAACCGTTGCCAGCAGGCCGGCGATGGCGGGGGGGGCCAGCAGCGACGGCGTGCCGCCACCAAAGTAGACGGTGGCGAACGGCCCCTGCCAACCGTGATCGGCGGCCCAGTCCAGATGCCGGCAAAGCAGGTCGGGGTAAGCGTCCAAGAGCGGGTCGCCAGCAGCGACCGAGAAGAAGTCGCAGTAAGGGCACTTGCGCCGGCAGAACGGGATGTGCAGATAGAGGCCAGGCATGGCAGTGGCTTTCCTTCCCTCTGTAATGCCGCAGCCTACCCCTGTCAAGGGAAATGACCGCCGCAAGATGATTGCCCGCACTCCGCCGGCGGCATATAATCCAACCTTAAGCGACAGCCGCCGCGCAAAGGCGCTGCGCCGATCACCACAGAAAGGGAGCCGGCATGGACCGCAAGCTTGGCGTCGCCGCCATCCAGTTCAACATCACCCTCGGCGAAATCGACCGCAACCTGGCCAAAGCCGAGGGCGCGCTGCGCCGCGTGGCCGCCCGGGGCGCACAACTGGCCGTGCTGCCGGAGATGTGGAGCACCGGCTTCGCCTACAAGAAGCTGCCGGAACTGGCCGTGGCCACGCCGCGGGTGCTGGAGACCATTGCCGGGTGGAGTGCCGAACTCGGCCTGACAGTGGTCGGCAGTCTCCCCGAACTGGTCGACGGCAGGGTGTGCAACACCGCATACGTCACCGACCGGGGCGTGCTGGCCGGCCGCTACCGCAAGCTGCACCTTTTTTCGCTGATGAACGAGCACGAAAACATTGCTGCCGGGGAGCGCAGCGTAGTCGTCGACACTTCGGTCGGCAAGCTCGGCCTGGCGGTCTGTTACGATCTGCGCTTCCCCGAACTGTTCCGCAAGCTCGCCCTGGACGGCGCCGAGATTTTCTGCCTGCCGGGGGAGTGGCCAGCACCCCGCCAACTGCACTGGCGGACCTTGCTGCGCGCCCGCGCCATCGAAAACCAGTGCTTCGCGGTCGCCGCCAACTGCTGTGGGCGGCAGGGGAAGCTCGACTTCTTCGGCATGAGTCTGATCATCGCCCCGCGCGGCGAACTGCTCGCGGAGGCCGACGACTTCGCCACCGAGTTGGTGGCCACTTGCGACTTTCAGGAATTCGCCGACTACCGGGCACAGATCACCTGCCTCAAGGACCGCCGCCCGGACGTGTACGGCATTCTCCCCTGACCTGCCCCGGGGCGCCCGGGGAGAAAGGCTGCGGCATGGTCCGCCAGCTGTTCACCTGCCTGCTGTTCGTCTGCCTGCTCGGCGCGATGCCGGTCCACGCCGGGACGGACGGCTTTACCACCTGGAAACAGGGCTTCGCAGCCAAGCTCAAGCACCAGGGGTTCGACCAGTCCGCCATCGACCTGTTCCTGACAGCCGCCTATTACGTCAGCGCACCGGCCCGAGCCCAGGCCCGGCAGCCGGAAAAAATTGCCCGTTTCGACAGTTACCGCCACAACCTGCTCAGCGAAAAACGCATTGCCGAAGGGCAGGCCCTGCTGCGTGACTACCGTCCGTTCTATGAGCAGTTGGCCGAGGACTACAACATCGAACCGCAGATACTGGTCGCCCTGTGGGGGATCGAAAGCTCCTACGGCAAGACCCTGGGCCGTCACCCGGTCATCGCCTCGCTGGCATCCCTGGCCTACGCCGGCAAACGCCGGGATTTCTTCGAAAAGCAGCTGGCGGCGGCGGTCCGCATCGCGGCGCGCGGGGAGGTGTCGGTGGAGCGCATGACCGGATCGTGGGCCGGAGCCATGGGGCACTACCAGTTCATCCCGACGACCTTCGAAAGCTTCGGCATCGACGGTGACGGTGACGGCCGGCGCGATATCTGGGGTTCTTATGCCGACGCCGCCGCCTCGGCCGGCAACTACCTGCGGCGGATCGGCTGGCGCCTGGGGGATGCCCACATCTACAAGGTTGAGGCGAAACGAGCCACGGCTCTGCTGAAGCAGGACGGGAAAGCCCGCTACCGCACCGCGGCATCCTGGCAGCAGGCCGGCCTGCTGCCGCACGGCGGGACGGCCAGCGCCACCCGCCTCAAACTCGTCGACCCCGACGACGGCCGCTCCGGCTACTACCTGGTGGGAGAGGGGTTCGACAAACTCAAAGAGTGGAATCGCTCGACCTACTTCGCCCTGACGGTGCTGCTGCTGGCGGAGCAGGTGTCTGCTTCCGCCGCGCCCTGACGGTCTTCCCGGCCGGCGTCCGCGCACCTTCGCCGCAGCAACATGCGTACCAGCCAGCAGACTGCCAGCGCCGCCAGCAGATGCTTGAGGGCGTGTCCCCCCAACCGCGCGCCGGTGAGGTCGAAAAGCTGCGCGTCGAAATGCTCCGCCAGCTTGGCGAGCAGGTACAACGTCAATCCCCCCCACAGGTCGCGGACCCTGGTAAAGCGCGAGCGGAACAGGAGACAGACCACGGGGAGCACCAGCAGGGGGAGGAACTGCACTACAGCGTAGGGGCGCAGGTCCCCCCGGCCGAGCTGCTCGGTGACCTGCCAGTAGATCACGCTGGCCGCCCCCAGGACCAGCAGTGGCACGAGCAGGCGCCGCGCCAGAGCGGCGCTGACATGCTCGGCAAGCACGCCCACGGCCAGGGTGGCAAAGCCCATCGTCATCGGCAGGCGATCCCAGAACAGAGTGTGATTGTCCGGAGCCCAGTGATAGCCGGCTGAACCGATACCGGTCAGCGCGACCCCGGTGAAAAACAGCCGATAGACCGGTGCCCCTGGCGGGTTATCGTGGACCAGCCGCCGCCGTCGTTCCAGCCAGAGACCCCACACTCCGATCAGTAGCAGCGGCAGACTGGAAAACACGTTCCAGAAATGGGGTATTTTCAGCAGGGTGCGGCTGTCGGCAAAGCGATGATAGGCCGGGTCCTGCGGAATCGCCGGCGCCAGCGCCAGCAAGGCCAGGACGGGGGCGGCCGCCAGCAGGCAGAGCAGCGCAACCTTGGGAGTCGGACGGGGAACCACGCGGTCGTCGTTACTCCCCCAGGGCCTTGGCCTTATCCCGGAATGCCTCGGGGATCTCGGCCAGGGTCTCGGCAAAGTGCAACTCACCCCGGTCATCAGCGTAGACATAGCGCGGCACGGGAGTTGCCCCCTGCGGCTTGACCGCCGGGCGGGCGGGAGCGGACGGCGGGGCAGGGGTCTGGACGGCGGGCCTGGCCCGGTGCGGCTCGATGACCGCCTCGATACTGCGGGGTGCGCTCGCCGGGGCGCTCTTCTCCTTGGCCGGAGGGGCGGCTTTCGGCGGGGCGCCGGCCGGCTTGCCCGGTGCGGGCGGCGGCCCCTTCACCAGGTCGACGACCCGGCTGCGCAGATCACGATAAAAACTGGCCACGGCAACATGCGCCGGCAACGATGCCGGCAGGCGCACCAGCAGCTGGTCGACGCCGGCTAGCAGCAGCAAAAGGACCAGCGTCCACATCAGGCAGGAAAATCCGTGCTTCATCGTGTCAGTGCGCATGATCGTGCTCGTCGTGTTGGTCATGGCGGCGCGGGCGGTGATGGAGCTGCTGGATCACCGGACCGGCAAGGCAGTGCGCACACTCGGCCTGCAGTGTGGTATGGGTGATATGGAAATCGTGCTCGAGCAGGTGCTCGAGGGCGCCGACGATCTCCCCCTGGCGGCGGCGGTGATCGGGATGGACGTCGATGTGCGCCGACAGGGCGGTGATATGCGAGCAGATCGACCAAACGTGCAGGTGGTGGATGTCGTTGACTCCCTCCACTCCCCGCATCCGCGCCAGCACCTGGTTGAGATCGAGATGCGCCGGTACCCCTTCGAGGAGGATATGGCCGGCCTCGCGCAACAGACGCAGGGCGCCGAAGCTGATGATCGCGACGATCGCCATCGAAATGAGGGCATCGAGCACATACCAGCCGGTAAACAGCATGACGATGCCGCCGGCGATCACTCCCAGAGAGGCGATGGCGTCACCGATCACGTGCAAAAAGGCGCTGCGCACGTTGAGGTCGTCGCGGGAATGACGGTGCAGACGCGCCGCGGCCAGCAGATTCATGACCAGGCCGATGCTGGCGATGATAAACATCTCCTTGCTTTTGACCGCCTCCGGGGCGAGCAGGCGGGACCAGGCCTCGTGCAGAATGCCGAAGGCGATCAGCAGCAAGGTCAGGCTATTGATCAGCGAGGCAAGGATCTCGGCACGGTGCCACCCATAGGTACGTCGGTCGTTCGCCC
>JBFYXI010000126.1:0-3282 GCA_041310635.1 Desulfuromonadaceae bacterium
ACTCTTAAGGCGCAAGGCTCAAGGAACAAGGGGTTAACCTTGGACCTTTGATCTTGAACCTGATTTTTAGGGTTTTCTCTGCGTCTCCGCGCCTCCGCGTTAATGATGTTTTTTATCTACAAGCCTACCCGGCCTCACCGCTTTCGCAATCGGCCGGGGGCTGGTGCAGCGTGACGGCGGTTTTGCAGATCCCCAGGGCGCGCACCTCCTCGATGGGCAGGCCGAGCAGGTAGGCGGCGACCGGCAACGGGCTGCCGCTTTGCAGCGTCAGCCACAAGGCTTCGTCAGCAAGGTGCAGAGTGACCACCCAGGGGCGCAGGTCGATGGCCAGCGCCCGCCCTTTTTTCCGGCGCTCGACGACCACCGTCTCGGCGGCGAGAAAGGCCGTGACCCGCTCGGTCAGGCCGGCGGGGTGGGGCACCGGCAGTGGTACCCGGTAGAGTGCGGTCGCCAGGCTGGCGGCGGCCGACGGCTCGTGCCGCCCGATCGGCTGCGCCGCAAGCACGGCAATGCCGGCGGGCAGTTCGCGATTCAATGCGGTCAGGGCGGCTGCGGCAGAATAGGGGGCAGCGAGGTCGAGGTCGACCAGCTCCGCTGCGCTGGTCACCCCCAGCGGCAGGGCATCGCCGAAGCCGATGCGCGGCGCCGGGTGGAAGCCGGCCGACCAGCGCACCGGGATGCCGGCGCGTTTGACCGCGCGCTGGATGGCGGTCATGAATTCCAAGTGGCTGAGCACCGCGGCCCGCTCTCCCTTGCGTACCGTCAGGCGCAGTTTGGGCAGGTCGGCAGGTAACTCGGCAACGGCAGCCGGCGGGGCGTTGTCTGCGGCGGAGAGCCGGTTGCGGTCGGCGAGACGGGGGCGAATCTTTTCGAAGTCGCACACCCCGCAGGCACAGCACTGGCCGAAACGGCAATCGGCCGTGGCCTGGCCAAGCAGGGCCTGCTGCCGTTCGCGCAGCAGGAAGGCCTTGGTCACACCGGCATCGAGGTGTTCCCAGGGGAGGACTTCGCCAGCCTGGCGGCCACGCAGGTAGAAAGCCGGATCGATGCCGGAGTCCTGGAGGGCCTGCTGCCAGAGATCCCAGCGGAAGTGGTCGCGCCAGCCGTCGAAGCGGCAGCCGAGATCGACGGCCCGTTCGAGCAGGGCGCCGAGACGGCGGTCGCCGCGGGCGAACACCCCTTCCAGTACCGACAGCTCGGCCTCATGCCACTTGAGACGCAGTCGGCGCTTCTTCAGGGCCTGGCGCAGGTACTCCTGGCGCTCCCGGATCGCCTCGCGGTGCAACTGCGGCTCCCACTGGAACGGCGTGTGGGCCTTGGGGACGAAGGTCGACACCGAAACGTTGACATCGGCTCCGCCCTGGGTGCCGCGCCCGCTGGCCTTGACCCGGGCGGCCAGGTCGACCAGGGCGGCCAGATCCTCCTCGGTTTCGGTGGGGAGGCCGAGCATGAAGTAGAGCTTGATCAGACGCCAGCCGAGGGTAAAGGCGGTCTGCGCGGTCTCCAGCAGGTCGGCCTCGCTGATCCCCTTGTTGACCACCTGGCGCAGCCGCTCGCTGCCGGCCTCGGGGGCCAGCGTGAAGCCGGTCTTGCGAACCCTTTTGATCTCCTCCATCAGCGCCGGGGTCAGGGAACCGACCCGCAGGCTGGGGAGGGAGACCGCCACCTTGTGGTCGGCGTGACAGCCCATCAGGTGGTGGAGCAGCGGTTCCACGGCAGTGTAATCGCCGGTGGAAAGCGAGAGGAGCGAGACTTCGTCGTAGCCGGAGTGGCGCAGGGCGGCATCGACCTGCCGAACGAGGGTGTCAGGCTGGCGCTCGCGCACCGGCCGGTACAGGTAGCCAGCCTGGCAGAAGCGGCAGCCGCGGGTGCAGCCGCGCGCCACCTCGACTGCCACCCGATCGTGAATGGTCTGCAGCTGCGGCACGATCGGCGCCTCCGGCAGCGGCGCCTGCTCCAAATCGGCAACGATGCGCCGCCGCACGGTCGCCGGTGCGGGAGGCTGATGACTGATCGCCGCAATGCGGCCATCGGCACGGTAGGTGGCCGAGTAGAACGCCGGCACATAGACCCCGGGAATCTGCGCCAGGCGCGCCAGCAACCGAGCGCGCTCCTCACCGCCGCCGGCCCGGGCCGCGCGTACCGCGGCACACAGTTCGAGCACCACCTCCTCGCCGTCGCCGAGCACCGCGCAGTCGATGAAGTCGGCCAGCGGCTCCGGGTTCATGGCGCAAGGCCCGCCGACCACCACCAGCGGATGACCGGCGTTGCGCTCGGCGGCCCGGCGCGGGATGCCGGCCAGATCGAGCATATTGAGGACGTTGGTGTAGCTCAGCTCGTACTGCAGGGAGAAGCCGACGATGGCAAAAGCCGCCAGCGGCCGGCCGCTCTCCAGCGTGGTCAGCGGCTCCCTCGTAGCGCGCAGCTGGGCCTCGCGGTCGGGCCACGGGGCAAAAACCCGCTCGGCGGCGAGCCACGGGACGGCATTGAGCACCCGGTAGAGGATTGCCGAGCCGAGGTGGCTCATGCCGACCTCGTAGACGTCGGGGAAGGCGAGGGCGAAGCTCACTTCGACCGTCGCCCAGTCCTTGACCACGCTGCCGCGTTCGCCGCCCAGGTAGCGGGCGGGCCGCTCCACCTGCAGCAGATCGGCCAGGCGGGGGTGCTTGCCGGCGGGGATCGATGGGTTGTTTTGGCGCATAACTTTACAAATTAGCATGACAGCCGGTTATTCGACAAATTCATTTCGTGATCCGTGATCCGTGATCCGTGATCCGTGATCCGTGATCCGTGAGGAGTGAGGAGTGAGGAGTGAGGAGTGAGGAGTGAGGAGCAGCAATGGTCGCGAGTGGCGTAGGGGCGCGATTGATCGCGCCCTGGATGGCATCGGGCCGGCAGATCATGGGCACCATGAATGGCGCCCCGATTGAACCCGGTGCGAATGGATGTAGGGGCGAAGCAGATGAAGCATGCTTCGCCCCTACATCCACGTGGTTTGTTATTGGGCGCGCGAAAGAAAGTGGCCCGGCAGTTTCCCGCCGGGCCGGATGGCATGAGATGGTGCAACTAAGAGCTGCGCCTAGAAGCGATGGCCGAAGCCGATGTAGCCGTAATAGGCGTCGCCGTCTTCGTCACCATAGACATACATCTCATCGCTCTCGAACTTGTCGTAGGTCAGCGAGGCGGTCATGTAGCAGGCCGGGGTGAAGTTATAGGTGCCACCCACGGTGACCTGGTACTGCTCGTAGGATAGGTCGGAGTACTCGTCGACCTGGTTGTTCT
>JBFYXI010000140.1:0-3570 GCA_041310635.1 Desulfuromonadaceae bacterium
GCCGACCTCGACGGCGATGACGAGATCCGGCCTGACACCGTAGACGCTCGCCGTGCCGCCGCGCAGGCCGATTTCCTCCTGGACGGTTCTGACGCCGACCAGGGTGACGCGCTGGTCGCCGCGGCGGCGCACCTCGCGCAGGACCTGGGCGACCACATAGGCGCCGATCTTGTCATCGAAGGCCCGCGAGGCGATGCGGCTCCCCTGGAGCCGTTCGACGCCGACGGCAAAGGTCACCGGGTCGCCCACCGCCACCAGGGCCTGGGCCGCGGCCCGGTCGACGCAGCCGATATCGATGAACTGGCTCTTGAACGGCATCACCTTGTCGCGTTCGCTGGTTTCCAGTTGGTGAATCGGCCGCCGGCCGACGACCCCGGCGATCGGTCCGGCAGCCGCATGCACGGTGACGCGCTGGCCGGGGACCAGGTGAGGGTCGACGCCGCCGATCGGCGCAAAGAAAAGAAAGCCGCGCTCGTCGATGTACTTGACCATGAAACCGATCTCGTCACAGTGTCCGGCCAGCATCAGGCGCGGCGCACCGGCGGGGCCGTTGACCGTCGCGATGACATTGCCCAGCACATCGGTGCGCAGTTCGTCGGCCACCCCATCGAGGGCCCGGCGGATCACCCGCTGTGCCGGCTGCTCGAAACCAGACGGACTCGGCGCCTCGACCAGTTCTTTGAAGAATTGGAAATCTTGGTCAGTCATAACTTCTCCAGAATCGGGGCTGGTGACTGGGGGTTGGATGCTGGTTTAAATCAGACACTAGCCCCCAGTTCCTAGCCCCCAGCACCGATTCATCTTGTAAATGCCCGCGCCACCAGCTCTTCGGCGTTGCGTCGGCACTGTTCGAACTGCTCCTCGCTCAGCCCGGCGCCTAGCGCCACCTTGCGCGCCATCTCCAGCGGCACCAGATCACCGGGGGCATGGGCGTCGGAGTTGACCACCAGCCTGGCCCCGTGGGCCAGGGCCATGCGGGCCACGTGGCCATTGCTCAAGCTGTGCCCTTTGCGGGCCGACAGCTCCAGGCAGATGCCACGGCTGGCGGCCAGCTGCGCCTCCTCGGCAGTCAGCAGACCCGGATGCGAGAGGATGTCGATGTCGGCCGCCAGCGCCGCCAGGTTGGTCCCCGCCGCCACCGGTTCGACCAGCGTTTCGCCATGGCAGACAATGATCTGCGCACCCATGGCCCGGGCCTCGACCGCAGACGCGGCAATGTCCCCCGGCGGGATGTGCGTGAGTTCGATCCCCGCCAGCACGGTCAGCCCCCAGGCCCGGCCCAGCTCACCGGCAACTTTGGAGATGCGCGGAATGATCAGGTCAAACATGGAGCGATCACCGTGGTCAGTGATGGCGATGGCCCGGTAGCCGGCATGTGCCGCGCGGCGGGTCAGCTCCGCCGGGATCAGCTCGCCGTCGCTGAAGAGGCTGTGGGTGTGCAGATCAATCATGGGAGGACTCCTTCCAGGACGCAGGGCAATGGACCTCTACAAAAACCACAACCACATTCATTTTTCGGTACAAGGGGCGACGCATGCGTCGCCCAGGGCAAGGGCCCAGGGCGGGGGAACCCCGCCCCTACCATTCGGCCAACTCCCCCAACTGCGAGTTGCGGTACGATCTGGTCACCTTGACCGGGACGACCCGGCCGACCAACTCCGGCGGGCCGCCGAAGTTGACGATGCGGTTCCAGGTGGTACGGCCGTACAGCTGCCCCTGCCCCTGCCTGCTCTCCCCCTCGACCAGCACCTCGCGCACCTGGCCGAGATCCTGCGCCCAGGCTTGCTTGCTGATTCCGCTCTGCAGCGCCAGCATCCGGTCAAACCGCTCCTGTTTGACGATGGCCGGGGTGTCATCGGCAAGCTCGGCCGCCGCCGTGCCACGGCGTGGGGAGAAGAGGAACGAATAGATCTCGGCGTAGCGCACTTCGTCCAGCAGCGTCATGGTTTCGCCGAAATCGGCCTCGCTCTCGCCGGGGAAGCCGACGATGATGTCGGTGGTCAGGCGGATCTCCGGACAGGCCTTGCGCAATCTTTCCACCAGGTCGAGATAGCGGCCCCGGCTGTAGCCGCGATTCATCGCGTCGAGGATCGCGTCGCTGCCGCTTTGCACCGGCAGGTGCAGGTGCTTGCATAGCTTGTCGATTTTGCCGAAGCAGGCGATCAGGTCGTCACAAAGGTCCTTGGGGTGCGAGGTAGTGAAGCGGATCCGCCTGATCCCCTCCACTGCCGCCACCTGCCGCAGCAATCCGGCAAAATTCACCTCCCCGGCGACGCCGATCCCGTAGGAGTTGACGTTCTGGCCGATCAGGGTGACCTCAGCCACTCCCTGACCGGCCAGGTCGCGAACCTCGGCGAGGACTTCGCTGCTCGGCCGGCTGATCTCCCGGCCGCGCACGATCGGCACCACGCAGAAGCTGCAGAAGTTGTCACACCCCTGCATGACCGTGACGAAGCGGCTGACCGACTCGCTGCCGAGGCGATTGGGAAAGAGCTGCAGGCGCGTCTCGCGATCGAGGAAGTCAATGGCCGCCGCCTTGCCGCGACGCGCTTCGAGGTCGCTCACCAGCTCCGGCAGGCGATGAACGTTATGAGTGCCGAACACCAGGTCGAGATAAGGGAACTCCTTGAGCAGCTGCGCCCCTTCCTGCTGGGCCACGCACCCCCCCAGGCCGATGATCAGCGACGGATCAACGTCTTTCAATGGCTTGAAGCGCCCGAGGTGACCATAGGCCTTGCGCACCGCCTTGTCGCGTACCGCGCAGGTGTTGAGCAGGAGCAGCTGGGCGCCCTGTGGCCGATCGACCTGCCGGTAGCCGATCCCGCCCAGTAGATCGACGATCCGTTCAGAATCGACCACGTTCATCTGGCAGCCGAAGGTTTCGAGGTAAAAGGTCTTGTCCATTTCAATCTAGGTGCAAGGTCAAAGGTTCAAGGTTCATGAAATACCTTGTTCCTTGAACCTTGTTCCTTTGTTTTGATCGCCTGTTCCAGCAGTTCCGCCGGGCGGCGCGGGTACTCGATGCAGTGCATCACCAGCACCGGATCGCCCTCCCGGCCGTGGATCCGCATGGTTCCAAGCTCTTCGCCGTGGGGCTGCAGGCGGAACCAGGTGACCTGCGCCAGTTCCAGTGCCGCCTGGCGGGGTTTGATCAGCCCGCGCCGCACGATGACCCGGCGGTCGGTCACGGCATAGGCAACCCGGTTCCATTCGAGGCGCGCGGCAAGCAGTTGACCGCCGGCCAGCCACAGGGCATAACCGAGAAACGGCAGCGGGATCCAGGCCAACCACGACCACTCCTGCTCCGCCGCCAACACCACCCCCATCCAGGTCCAGGCTGCGCAGAAGATCGTCAGCAGCAGGCCGAACAGGGCATGCCGCCACTGCCGGAAGGTATAGCAGCGCGGCGCGGGACGCCCCTCCCAGCGCAGGGTTTCGCCGGGAGCCAGCGGCGGCCAGCCGCCGCGGCCGGCTTCTTGATGCGTTTGATTGCCGTCGACCATAAGTTTTCTATGATAGATGAAACATCAACCGTCTGGCAAGAGAAACGCCCTTCTTTCCTTGCAATTA
>JBFYXI010000114.1:0-3025 GCA_041310635.1 Desulfuromonadaceae bacterium
AGCATCGAGGAATACCGCACCGAACAGGGCGTGATCGAATACGACGAGAAAGCGCACGCCTGGCGCCAACTGGTAGTCAAGCGCAAGTCGGCCGGCCCCGCCATCGGCAAGCCGACCCCGATCTCAAACCAGCTGTTCTTCATGGCGAGCTACGATGTCGACCGCTTCCGTGCATTCGTCATGAGCCCGAGCTTCAACGACACTTACGACATCCCGGTCGAGATCATGGCGACCCTGATCGCCGATGACGAGGCCCTGCTCGACTTTGGTCTCAACTTCCTGCGCCATACCCTGTTTGGCGAGAAATTCGTCGAGGAGCGCCCGGACGCCTACGAGAAACGCCTGGCCCGCCGTCGCGCCCTGGCCGAGCAGGAAAAGGAAGTCGAGTTCCAGAAGAAGATGGAAATCGAAGACGACAAGTACTCGGGCGAACTCTGAACCGTGCGTTTCCCTGCGCTTGCCCTGCTTTCGCTGTGCGCCCTGCTCCCCGCCGTCGCGGGAGCCCAGGCCACGCTCAACAAATGTATCGACGCACGCGGCGGCGTGACTTATTCCAACCTGCCTTGCAAGGACGCCCGCGAGATAAAAAAAGTGGAGATCGACCCGGTCCCACCGGCGCCGGCCGAAGCGCCCAAAGCAGCCCCTGCCGCAACGCCGACCCAGCCCGCCAGACCGGCCGTTCCTGCCAAAGCGGCGCCGAGCGTGCCCCCCTCCAAGCCGGCGCCAGCCGCACCCGCAATCCGCCTCGAACCCCAATCTGCGTCAAGAAAGCCGGCTGTGCTCGCCCCTTCTTCCGGCCAATGTGAAACCCTGTCCGATCAGCTTGGACACCTGCTCGACATGATGGACCAGGCGAGCCGCAAGGGATCTGCCAGCCCGGCGCAAATGAAAGCCTGGAACGAGGAAGTCCGGGAACTCGAACGCAAAAAGCAGCAATCCTCCTGTTTCTGACCCTGCCCCCATGAATGCCCAAGCCCACATCCTCACCCCCGAATCCCACTTCATCGACCGCGAGCCCTACTACGAGGCTGTCGGCAACGAGATTGCCATCTTCGAGGCTGCTTATCGCAACAGGTTGCCGATCCTGCTCAAGGGACCGACCGGCTGCGGCAAGACCCGCTTCATGGAGCATATGGCGTGGCGCCTCAAGCGTCCCTTGATCACGGTGTCCTGCCACGACGACCTCACCGCCTCCGACCTGGTTGGGCGCTATCTGGTCAAGGGCGGCGAAACCCTATGGGTCGACGGCCCGCTTACCCGCGCTGTGCGCTGCGGCGGCATCTGCTATCTGGACGAAATCGTCGAGGCCCGCAAGGACACGATGGTCGTCATCCACCCCCTGGCCGACGATCGCCGTGAACTCCCCATGGAGAAGGTGGGACAGCTGCTGCAGGCGCCGGAGGAGTTCTGCCTCGCCATTTCCTACAACCCGGGCTATCAGAGCGTTCTGAAAGACCTCAAGCATTCCACCCGCCAGCGCTTCGTCGCGCTGGAATTCGATTACCCGGCCCCCGACCTGGAAAGCCGTATCGTCGCCAACGAGTCCGGCGTGGATGGCGCCATGGCGGATAAGCTGGTCAAATTTGCGCGGATGACCCGCAACCTCAAGGGCAGCGGGCTGGATGAAGGCGCCTCCACCCGCCTGCTGGTGCACGCCGGCAAGCTGATCTCCAGTGGCGTCGACCCGGTCGTGGCCTGCAAGAGCGCGGTGGCCCAGGCAGTCACCGACGATGCCGACATGCTGGCCGCGATTCAGGAACTTTCCTCCTCGCTGTTCTGAGTGCGGGCCGAATCTGCATGGCCCCAGGGCAACTCACACGCGTCGAGATCGAGGCTCTGCTGGATGTCTGGCTCGAGACCGAATTCACCTTTCATCTGGTCGGGCCGGTGGCCCGGTCCCTTTCCAAGCTGGGACGACCAGACCAGGACTTCGTCCTCGACTGGGTCAAGCGCATCGCCACCACACACATCACCCTGGCCTTCCATTTCGCCAAACGGGCGCCGGACCTGATCCGCCGCCTGGATTCCCGTGCCATCGAGGCCTGGGCGGTACAGCTATGCGACACCTACGATCGGGCCGGCATGTACGCGGCGCTGGCCGTAGCGGAGCAGGTCGATGCCTACTCGAGGACACGCCAGACCCATACCGAGGGGGCACTTTTCGACGACATCGCCGGCGTTCTTGGTAATTTCGTCCGCGGACTTTCCGGTCGCAAACTCAAGGTCGAACAGGGTGAGACGATCTACACCGACAGCGAGAGGATCGTCCTGCCCGCCATTACCTCCGTCCTCGCCAGCCGGGATGATAATTTCAAGCTGGCCAAGGCCACGGTCGCCCTGCTCTGGGCCCAGACACGTTTTGGCACCCTGCGCGTGGACATCACTGCCGCCTGTGCCGGCTACCCCCACCCTGACCGCGCCCTCCAGCAGTTCAATGCTCTGGAAACCCTGCGTCTGACCGCCTGTATCAGCCGCGAGCTTCCCGGCCTGTATCGCGAGATGCAGCGCCTGATGGGCATCCTCGGGGACGAACTCCCCGATCCCTGGAAACCCCTTGCCAATCGCCTCGCGGCAGTCGATGCCGAGGTCGAGGATAGCCTCAGCCTGCTGGACGCCGCCTACCACCTGCCGGATTTCCGTGCCTGGTGCTACCAGGGGGAATTGCGTCCGGATATGGTGGCGGCGGCAAGGGCTGCCCGCCTGGAGAAGGAAAAGGCGCGGCTCAGGATCAAACTCGCGAAATTGCTGGAAGAGCACACCATCAGCGAGGCGACCGAGAAACAGGCCTCACCCGGCAAGCACGACATCGAGGCAACCCCGCACGACGAGAATGGCACACTCGATTTCGAAATCACGCTTGATGGTGCCCCGCTCGCCCCTCCCGACGACGTCAGGCAGTTGCTGACCTCGGTCTATCTTGATTTCGGGGAGATTCCGCCGGAATATCTGACCCCGGCCGGCGACGGCGAGTACGATCCGAACAGGGTGTTCGACCAGCCGGAAGACCCCGACGCGGTCTGGCACG